>JBJOGT010000060.1:0-2679 GCA_046048115.1 Cyanobacteriota bacterium
TTATCTGCTCCTCCGACGAATCTGAACTTGACCCTCTTTTACCTCTATTCTACCTTTTTCTTCCCTGTTGGGTTACTTCTATGGCGCTGCACTAGTTTGTTGTACCTTTCAAGAACGACTAAAGTTTCCCAAACGGGTGACCAAACTTTATCAAGAAGGACTAGAAATCCTACTCCGTCGCAGTCAACAGACCCAGCATTCTCAAGCGGATTTCTTTTATCGAGATTTACCGCTGTCAGAAAAGCTGAACTTGTTGGGACTATTGGCAGCCACCCTATTAGAAAAAGGTCAATTTTATGTGGAAAAAGCCGACATTATTAGTATTATTTATCAACATTTACAGGAAAATTTTAGCGCACAACTTAATGGAACAGACTTATTTTTAAAAAGTGAAACAATCTTACAAGCTATTCAATTACAACATGGGTTATTGGTCGAGCAGGCTAAAAATATCTTTTCTTTCTCCCATTTAACGTTTCAAGAGTATCTAGCCGCCCGATATCTCGTCAACAGGATTACCGCCACCGACCAAACGGATCAACTTAAGGCGATCGCCAAACGAATACAGGATCCCCGCTGGATCGAGGTCATTCGGCTGATGTTGGCACTGTTTCCCGTTGCTGATCAATTTTTGCAATACCTTAAACAGCTCATTGATCAGATTGTCTGGACAGATCCAGCCTTATCCCCCCTACTGAGCCTAGTGGCCGAAAAAGCAAATTCCGTCCCGTCCCCCTACCCCACCGCCGCCGTTCGTTCCTATTATTTTGGGTTGATCTTTGTGCGGGACTTGAATTTGGTCTCCCTAATTACCCAAGGCATGGTCTCTAATCTCTACCCAGAAATGGCCTTAGATTTGTATTTGGTGAGACTCTACGAACAAATTACCGCCTTAACCAGTGCCCCCTCCACCGACACGTTGATCAATCTAGCCCTAGCCTTTGACCTAGAAAATCGATTTGCCCTCAATGCGTCCCTCCGATCGGGGTTAAAAACATTACGGGGGGAACTAGTGGAAGCCCTACTGACCCCAGAGACCCTCAGCGACTGGTGGCAACGTCAGGGAACAGCTTGGCAAGACTCGTTAACCAATTTATTACAAACAGAAAGACACCTTCCATTGGCCATGGGCTTAAATACCGCACAGCGTCATACGCTACAACAATATTATGTCAATAATCTTTTTTTACTGGAATGTCTTAACGGTGACTGCCGGGTTTCGCCCCTGGTGAAAGAGCAATTAACATCTGAGATTTTAACCCCATCGGTCGCGGTGTCGGCTTGAACGGATGTCATCATGCCCAGTTGGTGGTAGGGCAATAATTATCGATAAAGATCAATATTATCAATTCAATATTAATAATGATCACCGGATTTACGATGATGTACCGCAGTGACGCCGTCTTTGAGCACCGTTCCCCGGTCTGTAACGGCATAAATGACCCAGTGATCGCCGCATTCCATCCGGTCTTTCACCCGACATTCTAGATAGGCCAGGGCATCTTTTAGGATCGGTGCACCGTTTTCCCCTGGTTCTATGTTGACCCCCTCAAAGCGATCGCCGCCGGGGGGAAAGGGTTTAAGGAAATGTTTCATCAAGCCCAGATGTTGTCCTTCCGGTAAGATGTTCAACACAAAAGGACTGTTTTTGTGCAGTAATGACTCGATCGCCCGCTCTTTGGCCACCGCAATGGTTAAACCGGGGGGGGAAAAAGTCGCTTGGGAGACCCAGGAAGCTAACATGGCGCTGCTCAATTCCCCTTGGTGGGTGGTGACAACACAGAGGGAACCCACTAATCGCCCCAGGGCCTGTTCGGTACGGGCTGTTTCGGATTCGATAACGGAGGGTTTAGGTTGACGACTTTTAGCCGCTTTTTTCAGGGCCTGGGCAAAGTCTGTCCCCGCCTCTTCACATTGTTTTAATGTCTGATCCGTGGGCTTAAATTTAACCCGGATGGGATCAAAGCCAAACCGAAAGCCCGCATCCCGAAATTTTCCTTCCAATAAATCGATCGCCTCCCCACTCCAACCGAAGGAACCAAATACGCCACAGAGTTGGGTTTTGGCCGCATTGGCCAGGGTAATACCCAGGGCCGTTTGAATGGGGGTGGGGGCATGGCCGCCCAGGGTAGGGGAACCAAAAATAAAGCCCGCCGATTGGGCGATCGCCTGTTTGATTTCTTCCGCGTCACTCACCTCAGCATTAATGGCTGTTACCCCGACCCCCGCTTTGGTAATTCCCCTGGCGATCGCCTGGGCGAGGGTGCCCGTATTGCCATAGGCCGACGCATAGATCAACGCCACATTAAGGGATTGGCTTTGCTGTTGTTCGAGCCACTGGTGATAATAACGGGTCAATTCCTGTAACCCATACCGCACCAGAGGGCCATGGTTGGGGGCATAGAGTTGGGCGGGAAAGGGGGCTAATTTAGCCAGGGCGGCACTAATCTGGGACGCAGCGGGGGCCAGTAGGCAATCAAAATAATAACGACGATCTTCTTGGTAAACGCTCCACCCTTCATCAAAGACCTGATCCCCACAGACATGGGCCCCAAATAATTTATCGCTAAATAAAATCTGAGTCCGGCGATCGTAGCTGCATAATTGTCCAGGATAACGGGGATTGGGGGTGGGAATAAATGTCAGTTCGTGGCCTTGGCCCAAGTCCAACGAGTCATT
>JBJOGT010000061.1:0-3234 GCA_046048115.1 Cyanobacteriota bacterium
CAATGCTTGGAATTTTTACAACGGAATCACCACCATTGGCAATTAATTTTTAATAAACAAGATTTATACGCCGATGGCGATCGCCAGCTAATTTTGGATCAATTACAGCGCCAAACGGCCGCCCTGCACCCCATTCACCCCGTTGAAGCCATTAGCGCCGCCCCCCAACCGATCCAAATCCGTCGCCATTTAGCGGATGGGCAGATTGAAACCGATCAGGAAATTGTGCCTCCCTACCTGGGTAACCTACCCTCTCAAATAGAGCAAGTGAATTTACCAGCGTATCAAACCTGGCAACGGGGGGTGCAATGGCGACAGGCCCAAGCCATCCAGCAACAAGCCCACCAGCGTTGGCAAGCCAATCGTCGCGCCCTGGCCCTGCCGATGATTGAACAAGCCCAGTGGTTAACCGCCGGAACTGCCCTGGTGAATCCGGTGGCCAATTTAGACTTGCTAGCGGCGATCGCCATCAATGGGCAATTGGTATTGGATTTAAGCCAGCTTTATCACCAAAAAATGAGCCTCGCCCAGGCTAAAACCGTAGCAACCCAGATCGGAGAAATCCTGATCAAATTAGGGTTGGTGGAACTTTCAACCCAGGCCCTAGGGGGACTTTTAAAAAGCCAACCCTTAACCTATCTCGCTGGCGGTGCTATTCAAGGCCTCAGTGCTGCCTATTTAACCCGTATTGCGGGCTTGAGTTTAGTCACATTCCTGGAAGACCAAACCCCGGAATTAAGCGTGAATCATTGGGATTGGCAGCAACTTACCAGCGTTGTCAAACAGACCTTTGACCAGAATCAACGGCTCAGCGTTTTACAGGGATTTTGGCAAACGGCCCGGAGCCAATGGCCCGCCCTTACTGCCTCAACGGCGATCGCCCAAGGCTAATTTTTGCCCTCGATCCCCCCAGCCCCCCTTATCAAGGGGGGTGCCGATAGGCGGGAGGATCTTACACGTTTCAACATCCGTCTACTTAACCTATCAATTTCCGTTGGCTTGTGGATTCCCCAACCATGTCCTTACTCAACCCTGAACAACGTAGCAAACTTGACCCTGGCAACGATCTAGATTTTTATGGGTCGCCCCGATTTGTCACCCATGTCGATGATGGCTTTATCGATCAGTTGACCCAGCTTTATCGGGAACGTCTGCAACCCGGAACCCGAATTCTGGATTTGATGAGTAGCTGGGTTTCCCATCTGCCGGATGAGGTGAGCTTTGCCCATGTGGAAGGCCATGGTTTAAACGCCGCAGAGTTGGCCAAAAATCCCCGCTTTGATCATTATTTTGTGCAAAACCTTAACCAAGATCTGGCGCTACCGTTTCCCGATCAGGATTTTGACGCCGTATTAATTGCCGTATCGGTGCAATATTTGCAATATCCAGAGGCCATCTTTAGTGAAATTGCGCGCATTCTCAAACCCGGTGGGGTAGTCATTGTTAGCTTCTCCAACCGCATGTTTTATCAAAAGGCGATCGCCGCATGGCGGGATGGCACCGATGCCAGTCATATTCAGTTGGTAAAAAGTTATTATCAAGCCGTGGAGGGTTTTAGCAAACCAGAAACTGTCATTAAACCCGGCCACAGTTTACCTGGGATTTTGCAATTGATGGGCATGGCGGGAAGCGACCCATTTTACGCAGTCATAGCCAATAAATCTTAGAATTAGCCAAGGATAAAATCGCGCTTTTTTCCCACCCTACTACCCTTTCCTAACCCAAGGTTTTTCCGGCTTGTTCCCCTATGATCACTGCAACTAAATCCCTGACCCGCTGGCTCATATCCATAGGCCTTGGCAGCCTAGCCACTGTCATCACGTCCTTGCCGGGCAAAACCGCAGAAAATATCTTTTTTACCTATGGCCCCGTTCGCTTAACCGTGCGGGTGGAATCCCTCGAAAATTTTGTTAAAGACGGCACCGTTGATAGTAACTTAAGCTTTTTGTTTAACCTCGTGGGAGCGTCTGACCAAGACTTAGAACGCTTACGGGAATTGATGCAAGTTCGGGCGGACGTTAACCCCATTGTGCTGAGCAAATTTTTCAATAGTAGTTTAGGGGAAAATATCCTGGCTAAGACCGGATTTATCCTTAATATCCCTTGGAACAATGGGGGGGAATATGGCATTCGAGCCGCCTTAATTGAATCGGCATTAGATCCAGAAGGGGGCCTAACCCTATTAAATTTCATTAAAAACTACCCAACGGATATCCACTTTAACGGTGAAACCATCGCCGAGCGGGCCCAAATTGTGGATCTCGTTGTTAGAGCATCGGAATACTTTATTGCCCAAATGCAGGTGTTGTCCGCCGCCGAAGCGGAAGCCCTTGGCCCTGTGGATTTTAGTCAATTACCCGATCCCACAACGCCGGGAACCTATGGTGTGGCCGAAAAGGAACAGTGGTGGTTGACCGATACCAAACGCGATCGCCGTTTTTATGTGGATGTTTATCGTCCCCAACGCTGGAAATCCGGCCAAACCCCAGTGGTGATTTTGTCCCATGGTTTAGCCTCCCGGCCAGAAGATTTTGACATTGCGGCAAAAAAATTAGCCTCCTACGGCTTTGTGGTGGCCCTGCCCCAACACCCCGGCAGTGATTTACGCCAAGCGGAGGCCCTATTGCGGGGAGAGGCCCGCCAAGGCTATTTTCCCACGGATTTTATCGATCGCCCCCTAGATATTAGCTATGTCATTGATGAACTGGAACGCCGCAATGCGGGGGAATTTGAGAATCGTCTCAACCTGACCCAGGTAGGGGTTGCGGGGCATTCCTTCGGAGGATACGGGGCGCTAGCAGTGGCCGGGGCCACCATTGATTGGGAAACGTTGGAATTGGAATGTCAAGTCGGCGAAGGTGTTCCCAATACGGCGTTAATTCTGCAATGCGATGCCTTGACCCTGCCGAGAGAAGACTATCAATTTAAAGATCCCCGCGTGGCGGCAATCCTGCTGGCCAACCCCGTCAACAGTGCCATTTTTGGGGTCAAAGGTCTGCAACAGGTGACCGTTCCCACCATGGTGATGGGGGGCAGCCACGACCCGGCCACGCCCTTTGTGTTGGAACAGGCCCGATCCTTTCCCCGTTTGGGCAGTGAAGAAAAATATTTATCCTTGATGGAAGGCCAGGCCCATGTGGACTTTTCCCGCCTCGATGCCAACATCACCAATGTGATTAAATCCATTGACCAAGTTACCCTGCCCGATCCCAATTTGCTCCATTCCTACGGCGC
>JBJOGT010000062.1:0-2508 GCA_046048115.1 Cyanobacteriota bacterium
GGTGCATCAAACCCAATATTGGCGAGCAGTTCACAACGCTTTTCAGAAAGACCAAGGTCAGCAAAAGAAAGAGTCATAGGAAAAAATCAAATAAATTAAGGTAAACAAAGACGGTTTAGTCGGTAAATAATAAAAAATTTGCGGGGATGGCTGGGCAACTAACCGCCAACAACACAGCCAGGAATTTCCCATCAATACTGAACAAATTAACTAAAAAACAGCAGCCTCCTCGGCAACCATACCGTACAAGTCATAAACATCCGTGGCTGTGACTGTCACTGGCACAATCTGATTTAAACTAGCTGTCCCTTTGACGTACACCAAACCATCCACCTCCGGTGCAAAGCGGGGGGCACGACCAATCAACTCCCCGGTGCTGGGATTTTCCTGTTCGATTAAAACATCAAGGGTTTTACCCAAGCAGGCTTGATTATTCTTGGCCGAGATCGGTTGTTGCAAGGCCATTAGTTGATCCCGGCGATCGCCCATTACTTCCTCTGGCACAGGATTGGGCAGATTAATGGCTGCCGTTTCCTCCTCAGGAGAAAAGGTAAATACCCCCACATGGTCGAATTGATGGCGTTCCACAAAGTCCAACAAATGGGCAAAATGTTCGTCGGTTTCCCCCGGAAAGCCCACAATAAACGTAGTGCGTAAGACCGCGTCGGGGAGGGCGGACTTTAGCTGCTCAATAATGCGGTCATTAACCTGACCCTGCCACGGACGGTTCATGGCTTTAAGGATCGCTGGGTGGGAATGCTGGAGGGGTAAATCCAAATAGGGTAAAACATTGGGGGTTTCCCGAATAGCATCAATCACGTCTGGGGTTAGCCCCGTGGGATAGGCGTAATGGATGCGAATCCAGGGGACATCTACGTTCCCCAACGCCCGGAGTAATGCCGCTAATGCCGGTTTGCCATATAAATCTAGGCCGTAATTAGTGGTGATCTGGGAAATCAGAATCAATTCCTGTACCCCTTGGGCTGCTAACTGTTCCGCTTCCGCCACAATGGACTCAATGGTGCGCGATCGTTGTTTGCCCCGGAGATGGGGAATGATACAGAAGGCACAGCCATAATCACAGCCTTCCGCCACCCGGAGATAGGCCACTCCTTCGGTGGTGGTGCGATAGCGGGGCAGGGTTTCATCGGCAATAAAGGTCGGGTTGGGAGAAATGGCTGTGACCCGATCGCCATTTTCCGTTTGTTTAATAATGTCAACAATATTTTGGTAATCCCCCGTCCCCACCACAGCCACCGCTTCAGGGATTTCTTCGAGGAGTTGTTCTTGGAAATGTTGGGCAAGACAACCGGAAATAACGATTTTTTTCTTCGCTTCCGCCAGTTCCACTAAGGTTCTTACGGATTCTTCGCGGGCAGCTTGGATAAAACTGCAAGTATTGACGATTACGTAGTCTGCTAATTCTTCGTTAGCGTCCACATCATACCCTGCTTCCACAAGCAGACCTAACATGTGCTCTGAATCTATTCGATTTTTTTCGCAACCGAGATGGGTAATGGCGATCGTTGGCGATGGGCCCATAAATTATTAACTTGGCTAGTCCGTAGGGGTAACGTCAGGGACTAAACCAAGCAATGATCGGCAAATCCTGAGTAATGGGGATGCTGATGGGAACGGTGGTCAAGCCCTTTTTTCAATTTGTAAAGACATTGTAACAGACTTACCCCAGAAAACCACAGCAGCGGATGTGTAACCTTATACATTTGCTGACATTTGCTTGCTTAGCGACGAACCACGGCACTGACAATGGTGGTGATGGTGGCGGTGGCTAATAAACCGAAGGCCAGGTTGACCACCCACTGGGACGCCTGTTGATAGGCAGAAAAGCGGATGCTCTGCTCCTTAGACTCTTCCCGGAGGGCGCGGATGGCTTCTGCATTTTGTTCGGCGAGGTGGCCAGTTTCCTTAATGCTTTCGGCATTTTCCTTGATGGTTTCTGCCAATTTGTCCAACATGTCATCGGTCCAACGTTCCACGGCCATGGTGATTCTTCCCAATTGTGAGTTTTGTTTGCGTCTTGACAAGCATAGTCTATCAAAAATATTAGCTTTTGAATGTATTAATTATTGGGGTTGGCATCAGAATCCGCTAAGGTTAAAAACAGTCCTTTATCCTATTGGCGATCGCCGAATTTTTCCCTCTCTACCCAGGACAGTCCCAAAAGTGCGATCAGTTATGATGAGTTAATAATTGGCGATCACCTTTTATCACTCCAGTGCGTTCACTTCTTCTAGAGAAAGTCCCGTTAATTCCACAATCAAGGATTTTGCCAACCCAGACCGCAACATATTGAGGGCGATCTGTTTTTTGCCTTCCTGCAACCCTTCCTGCAACCCTTCCTGCTTGCCTTTTATAAGTCCTTTTTGCTCTCCTTCTTCCAAAATAGCCTGGTAAATTACAGATTCTTTCATGATGTCGCTCCTGAGCAGTTGTTGAATCACCGTTTTTTCCAATGCTAACCCAGAAATAATTTCCGTTGCCGCAGTT
>JBJOGT010000063.1:0-7576 GCA_046048115.1 Cyanobacteriota bacterium
CAGTCTGCCCACCTTCCAAGAACCCATCCGTCGGCCCGAATTTCAAGAAGCCAAAACTAAGATTCCCACCGCTGTCGGCATTTTAACGGGACTCCCCACCAAACAAGTTCCCATGCCCCTAGTCACTGCCAAGGTGCGGGAAGTCACAGGACAAGGAATGGGTACCGCCTTTTTCTATTACAAAACCCTCTGGGATGTAGCCCCCGAAGACAGATCAGCCCGCATTCAAGAATTTCAACGACTGTTTCCCTATCCGGCCCCCCGGAGTTTAGCCAAAATTGCGCCTCCCCCCCGCCCCGCCAATCCCGATCCGTTGGGAACTTCCCCGACTCCCCCCTTGCCCAATACCCCGACAGCCCCCGCCCCGCCCTTGGTGGGCATTCCCATCACGGTGGAACCCCCCGGCGCATCAACTCCCAACGTTAATTCCCCGACTCCTGTACCCCGGCCAACCCCTGGGTTTTCGCCGGAACCCACTTTAGATGATACTGTTCCCCCAGATTGGTATTAGGGGAAAATAATACAAATTAGGTTCATGATAACTAGATGTTATGATCAAAACTCTGATCACCCATCTTCATCAACTCCTTTGGTAATGGCTTCTGTTTCTTCCCAAATTAGCAACGGTCTTTCTGCGTCAGAATCCAAGCCCGATCATGCTTTACCTGTTAAGATCAGCCATCTTGCGGCGTCAGCGACGGCTCAATCGGCCTCTACAGCCCTAGATACTCTGCCCCCGACCATTCCGTCGGCCAATGCGGCCCAAATTACTAAACTCCAACATCACCTAGATCGTCATCAGGGGGAACGGTTTATTTTGGTGATCCAAGATTTTCCTGATCCCGATGCCTTGTCTAGTGCCTGGGCCTTTCAATTGATTGCGGCGCAGTACGAAATTCAGTGTGACATTGTCTATGCGGGAACGTTATCTCACCAAGAAAATATTGCCTTGGTTAAATTGACGGGATTGCCGGCTAAGCGGTTAGGGGCCTCGACGTTAAAAGATTGTGATTTATCGGACTATCAAGGATGTGTGCTGGTGGATAGTCAGGGCACCAATAGTCAGTTAATGCCTTTGGTCAAGGCGGTCCATATCCCCATTGTGGTGGTCATTGATCACCATAGTCAGCAAAATGTTGAGGATTTTCAGGATGCGTTTGTGGATATTCGCCCCCAGAGTCGGGCCACTGCAACGATTTTGACGGAATATCTCCAGGGCGGTTTGTTGGATTTTAATAACAGTAATCCCATCCATGTGAAATGTGCGACGGCGTTGATGCATGGGATTCGTTCCGACACGATCAACCTACTACAAGCCCAGGAAGCGGATTATCTAGCGGCGGCCTATTTGAGTCGGATTTATGACGGGCAATTGTTGAATGCGGTGCTACAGTCAGCTCGGTCTAAACGGGTGATGGAAGTGATTGAGCGATCGTTGCAAAATCGACTGATCCAAAATAATTTTTCTTTGGCTGGGGTCGGTTATTTACGCTATGAAGAACGGGATGCCATACCCCAGGCGGCGGATTTTTTGGTGACGGAAGAAAATGTCCACACGGCGATCGTTTATGGCATTGTCCACGATACGGCCAATGATATTGAGGTGGTGATTGGGTCGTTACGTACAAATAAGTTGACCCTTGATCCCGATGAATTTCTCAAGGAATCCCTGGGTAAAGATAGTAATGGGCGCTATTACGGTGGCGGCAGGAATATGGCCGGGGGCTTTGAAATTGCCATTGGCTTTTTAGGCGGCTCCAATGATCAAGCCGATTACACCAAGCTGAAATGGGAAGTGTTCGATCGCCAGTTGAAACAAAAGTTTTTCCGTTTGATTAACCCCGATCATGCAGTGGTTCATTCTTGATCCGGTGGAGTGACGGGGATGGCCACGCCCTGGGCGGGAATAACAGGAATAGTATTCCCTCTGTCTGGGTTTTTCTGGGCAGGGGGGGCGATGGGGGCTGCATCAGCTAAGGGGGGCGGCGGCTCAGGATCACCAAGAATTGCCGTATCTACCCCATTTTCCTTAGTGGTAAGGGGAATCTCTGGACTCGGTTGGGGATCTTCTTGGGGGGCAGAATCCACTCGGGGCGGGGCCGCCGGGGCAATGGGGGCTGTGGTCGTATCTTGCGCCGGATTATCAGGGTCAGATTTTGGTAGGACAGTTTCCCGCAACTGATCCACGGTCTCCATTAATTTGGCGGTGCTAGGGATGGGGGATGGGGGATGGGGTTGGGCCGTATTCCGTTCTTCGGGTTGCAAGTTGACCTGGCGATCGCCGGTAATAGTTGTTTCTTGGCTCGGGCTGGCCGGTTGTTCGGTGGCCATACATTCGGTGCTACTTAACCCTAAACGACACCGTAATTCTTCCCGCGCCAAGGATACAAAAATGCCTGTGCTCGACAGTAGCAAGGCCACTAGGGTCAACACATTCCTCATAACTCCACCCATTTTCGCGTTAACAAATCGAGACAGACCCCATCTTAGCCGACGGACTAATGGATTTTGGGGTAAGGCGGTCAGCTTTGGCAACTGTCAACCTGAGGCCCATTAGACTGACGCTGAGGATTTCGCCGGGCGGAATAGGTGCTGATGTTGGGGATGGTAAAGCTGCGATCGCCGTTCTCCACCAGGCTTGAGGGCAGGGCTAATCAGATACAGCGTTGTGCGAATCAAATTTTCTTTGAGACTTAACGCCGCCATTTCTGCCAGGGGCACCAGCCAAATTTTTTCATCGGGCCACCCCACCCGAAAACAAACCGCCACTGGGGTATCCGCTGGATAATGGTCAAGCAATTTTGCCTGGGCCTTTTCCACATGGCGGGCCGCTAAATATAGCCCCAAACTAGCTTGGTGGGCGGCTAAACTGGCTAACTCTTCCCGGTCAGGCACCGCAGAGGCCGCACCACTAATCCGGGTCAGAATAATGGTTTGGACAACCCCCGGCACCGTTAATTCACAATTCAAATTGGCCGCCGCCGCTTGAAAAGCACTAATCCCTGGCACACAGACAAAAGGAATATCTGCCTCACTTAACGCCTGCATCTGTTCATGGATGGCGCTGTAAAGGGTTAAATCCCCCGAATGGAGCCGCACCACAATCTTTTGTTGCTGCACCGCGTTAATCATCAGCGGCACGATGGTTTCCAGGGTTTTATTGCCTGTGGGAATGCACACCGCATCGGCCCGCACCACCCCTAACATTTGCTTGGGCACGAGGGAATCGGCATAGAGCACCAAATCCGCAGCAGCTAAGAGTTTTTGCCCTTTGATGGTTAATAGATCGGGATCACCGGGCCCTGCTCCCACAAAATAAACGGCAGGGGAAAATTGCTTTGGAGAATTTGACATAATGATTCACTATACCAAGGCTTGAGAAACACAATTTTGATCCAAAAAGGGTTGATCAAAAAAACAAATGTTTATAAAGCAAATGATTCAATGCCTAGCCTGGGATGACCTGGGTGTAGCCTGCCTAACGAATCATTAAGAAAATATTACAAAATGTAACGTATAATAATCCTAACCTTGTAAACCTTCAAAGCGATAGCGAGACAGTAACCCATGCGAGTTGTGATCGCCGGAGCCGGATTAGCCGGTCTAGCCTGTGCCAAATACCTAGTCGATGCGGGTTTTACCCCCATTGTGTTGGAGCGTCGAGACGTATTAGGGGGCAAAATTGCCGCGTGGAAGGACGAGGACGGAGATTGGTATGAAACTGGGTTGCACATCTTTTTTGGGGCCTATCCCAATATGTTGCAACTGTTCAAAGAATTAGACATCGAAGACCGCTTGCAGTGGAAAGAACACAGCATGATCTTCAACCAACCGGAAACGCCGGGAACCTATTCTCGCTTTGATTTCCCTGATATTCCTGCCCCTTTCAATGGTCTGGTGGCTATTTTACGCAACAACGATATGTTGACTTGGCCGGAAAAAATCCGCTTTGGACTGGGTTTGTTACCGGCGATCGCCTTGGGGCAAAAGTATGTGGAAGAGATGGATCAATATACCTGGTCTGAGTGGATGGCGAAGCAAAATATCCCCCCCCGCATCGAGAAAGAAGTGTTCATTGCCATGAGCAAGGCGTTGAATTTTATTGACCCCGATGAAATTTCCGCTACGATTCTGCTGACGGCCCTAAATCGCTTTTTACAAGAAAAGAACGGTTCCCAGATGGCCTTTTTAGACGGTGCGCCCCCAGAGCGGTTATGTCAGCCGTTGGTGGACTACATTACGGAACGAGGGGGAGAAGTTCACCTCAATAAACCCCTCAAAGAAATTTTATTAAACGAAGATAACACCGTTAAAGGCTACTTAATTCGCGGTTTAGACGGGGCAACGGATGAAGTGATTACTGCTGATTTGTATGTGTCAGCCATGCCCGTTGATCCCTTAAAAACCATGGTGCCGGAACCCTGGCGAGGCTATCCCGAATTTAAACAGATCCAAGGCTTAGAAGGGGTACCAGTGATTAACCTCCATCTCTGGTTTGACCGGAAATTAACCGACATTGATCATCTGTTATTCTCCCGATCGCCGTTATTGAGTGTGTACGCCGACATGAGCAATACTTGCAAAGAATACAGCGACCCTGATAAATCCATGTTGGAATTGGTGCTGGCCCCCGCCAAAGATTGGATCACTAAATCTGATCAGGACATTGTGGACGCGACGATGGCAGAGATCAAACAGCTATTTCCCCAGCATTTCGAGGGGGATCAAGGAGCAAAACTCTTGAAATACCACGTCGTTAAAACCCCCCGTTCCGTTTATAAAGCCACCCCCGGTCGTCAAGCCTGTCGCCCCGATCAACGCACATCGGTACAGAATTTTTATTTAGCAGGGGACTTTACCATGCAAAAATATTTGGGCAGCATGGAAGGTGCGGTACTATCGGGTAAACAATGCGCCCAGGCGATCGCCGCCGACTTTCAACCCCAGCCGGTCAAAACCCCCCTTGAACCCGTCACCGTGGGCTAAAGCAAATACCCTCCCCGGCAATCTTCCTGACAAATGACAACGCTAATGCGACAATGCTAAATGGCTAACGGTCAAATCTCTTCCCATCGCGCAGTTACCAACTCCCAACCCTGGTCGCTGACTTCCGAATCCCGTCCGTCCTTAATGTTACAACTGCCTAAACCGTCTCCATCTGCAAAGCCCCGTGCTTCTGTCGAGGAAGCCTATGAAATTTGTCGTCAAGTCACTGCTCAGTACGCTAAAACCTTTTACCTGGGAACGCTACTGATGCCCCCGGCTAAGCGCAAAGCTATTTGGGCAATCTACCTATGGTGCAGACGCACGGATGAATTGGTGGATGGCCCCCAAGCGGCAACAACGACCCCCGAAACCTTAGACCAGTGGGAAAAGCATTTAGAAGCCATCTTTGCCGGTCATCCCCAGGATGATGCTGATGTGGCGTTGGTGGATACCCTAGAAAAATTCCCGTTAGATATCCAACCCTTTCGGGACATGATTGCCGGACAGCGCATGGACTTGTATCGGTGTCGCTATCAAACCTTTGCAGAATTAGACGAATATTGTTACCGGGTAGCGGGCACAGTGGGATTGATGTCTAGTGCGGTTCTCGGCGTAGATACGGGCAGTGGCCAAACCCCTTGGCAACCCGATGCGGTTTATATTCCCAAAGAAGAGGCGATCGCCTTAGGGGTCGCCAACCAACTGACCAACATTTTGCGAGATGTGGGAGAGGACGTGGAACGGGGTCGTATTTACCTGCCCTTAGAGGATCTAGCTCGCTTTGACTACACCGAAGCGGATTTACTCAACGGTGTCAATGATGAGCGCTGGCAGCAATTAATGAAGTTTGAAATTGGCCGGGCGCGACGCTATTTTGAAGATGCCGAACGGGGTATTCGGGCCCTTAATCGGGATGCTCGGTGGCCAGTATGGACAGCCTTAATGTTATACAAGGGCATTTTAGACGTGATCGAAGCCAATAATTACAACGTGTTTGACCGTCGGGCTTTTGTGCCGACCCCCAAGAAATTACTGTATTTACCCGTTGCTTGGTTGCGAGCCCAGGTTTTGTAGTATTTATACAATCAACGGCGATCGCTAAGCCGTTCTGTCCCTGGTCAAGGATGATGATTTAGTCTTAATTTATCTCCAGTGAAAATAGGGTAAAGGCATAGAAGAAAATCAAAAAAATCCTTTTCCCAGTTAAAAAACCAGAAAAAGGACAGAAAGCACAAAATTAATAGTGGCAGAGATCAATTTATTGTTTGGTTAAACGGGTCAACACCGCATTAGACCGTTCAATGAAGCCTTTCATGCCATCAGCGTCAAAGCCTTTTTGGGCCATTAAAGCCAGGTCATAAACATGTTGACAAAGGGCATTGGCTAACTCGGCGGAAGGAGAGTCTCCGCTCCCCGTGACAATGCTGCCCTGGCTCAGGGACAAAATGTTTTGGATTAAGGGATGGTTCGTGTTAATCGCCAAAATATGTTGCTCAGGAAAGCCCATCGCCTGTTGTTGCATCATGGCGGTCATTTCTTGAAGGCGGCGCATGGCTTCCGGTAATAACACGATCGCCGGGGGAGTGGTTTGGGGATCGTCGGCTTTCAGAGATTGGGTTTTGATATTGACGTTGGGATTATTCAACGCCTTTTCAAAAATGTCTTTAATTTGTTCACTGCGGGATTTATTGGTTGTCGGATCAACAATCTCGCTGGCTTTATCCTCTTCGAGCAAACTCTGATCAAGTTCCGAATCCACCCGAGAGAATTTTACGTCACTATATTCTTTCTCTAGGAAAGGAATAAAGTAATTGGTATCAATGAAGGAATCCATAAACAGGATTTCAATACCTTGATTTTTGTAAAGCTCCACGTAGGTGGCTTGGGTACTTTGATCGGTGCAGTAGAAAACCCGATTTTCATGGCGATCTTTGTTCCGTTCTAGGTAACGCTTTAAGCTCGTATAACCTGCTTTTTCGTAGGGATTAAGCCCATCAGTTTGATCCGGTTCAGACCAGGCATCCCCCTCTTCCGTGAGGACTTCTACTTTCGGTTCCGCTGTTGTCCCTACTTCTGCTTTATAGGTCGTGCGATAAAGCAAGACATCTTCAACCTGTTGTTTAAATTTGTCTTCTTTGAGGGAACCAAACTTAACAAAGGTGCCGATATCTTCCCAACATTTTAGATATTCCTCGGGATTTTCATCGTAAAGGGATTTGAGGCGATCGCCGACCTTTTTGGCAATATAATCCGCAATGCGACGCACCGTACGGTGGTTAGTTAGGGCACTACGGGACACATTCAGAGGAATATCCGGACTATCAATCACCCCCCGCAACGGCATCAAAAATTCCGGGATCACCTCCTCACAATGATCACTGACAAAAACTTGATTGCAAAAGAGTTTGATCTGACCCCGGGACACATCCACATCGGGACGTAATTTCGGGAAATAAAGAATACCATTCAGTAAAAAAGGATAATCCGTATTGAGGTGAACCCAAAGGAGAGGATCTTCCTGGAACGGATGCAGATAACGATAAAATTCCAGGTAATCTTCCTTGGTTAAGTTTTGGGGAGACTCCTTCCA
>JBJOGT010000064.1:0-3466 GCA_046048115.1 Cyanobacteriota bacterium
TCAATCACTTGAAGGGTAAGAGTTACAGCCTTGGACTTAATGCCTAGACTATAACGCTTGTCTAGTAAGACCTCTAGCGCTTGATCGTCTTACACCTCCCTGAAACGATAATTGAGCCTAATTTTAATATTATTTCTTGATAATTCATAGACAAGTTTTTGCAACTCAATATTTTTGTCTTAAGTGAGCTTTTTCAAGAAATTATTAACATCATCCTCAAGATAAATCGGATAATGGAATTGTGAGTTCTGATGATAAAATTCACCCTGTTCTGCCTTTGAAAAATTATATTCTGATTTCATGATTTTCCACCGTGATACTGACCTTGGTCTAAAATAGTAGCTTTGCGAGCTGAGATAATGCGAATTAAGCAATGTTCGGAATCCACCTAATCAATGGTAGGCTAATTAGCGATCAATGAGGAAAAACCATGACTGTTTCCCCCGTCGTCACTGCGGTCATTTTGGCCGGTGGCTTTGGTACTCGCATTAAACAACAATTGCCGGATTTACCTAAACCCCTGGCTCCCGTTGTAGGACGACCTTTTTTAGATTGGCAATTACGCTATTTAGCAAAGCAAGGGTTTCGGCGATCGCTCCTTTCGACGGGCTATTTGGCGGAAAAAGTGGCAGCTTATGCCCAAACCGCTGACATTATGGGAATGGAAATTGAATGTGTGGCGGAAACGGAACCGTTGGGAACCGCAGGGGGATTTATGAATGCGGTTAAAGAAGGTAAAACTCACTCAACAGCCGATGCTTGGTTGGTGTTAAATGGTGATTCTTTGATCGTGACAGATTATCAAATTTTAGTTGATATGTTGAGCGATAAAACGGTGGACGGGGTTATTTTAGGGGTCAAGGTGGATGATGCTAGTCGTTATGGTTCTTTAATTTATGATGCCCAAGGCTATTTGCAACAATTTGCCGAAAAACAAGCGGGGGCTGGGGTGATTAATAGTGGCGTTTATTTACTTGGCGATCGCCTTTTAGCAGATTTTCCGAGTCATTGTCCCTTGAGTTTTGAATATGATGTGTTTCCGACGTTATTAAAACAGGGGGCAAAAATAAAAGTTCATGCCGTTGATGCCGCCTTTTTGGATATTGGCACCCCCGCAACCTTAGCCCAGGCGGATCAGTTTATCCAATCCCAATTACAGCATTTATTAGTTTAATTTGCACTGATTAACCCTATCTCAAATCACACTATCAAACCAGTGATCCCCCACAACTCGATCCACTCCCTGCGGTGCAGCCATAACAATAATTGGCGGTTTTGACGGTTTTAATTAAATCTAAAGAATTAGCATCAATCAAATCACTGACCGTTAATTTTTTACCTGTTTGATCTGCGGCGGCAATTCCTTCCATTTGATTAAAGTCACAATCATAAAGATTGCCTAAATAATCCACTGATAATTGTTGGCGACACATCAAATTTTCAACAGTATCGGGATTATGGCGATCTCCTAAAAACTGCAAATAGGGATCGACTAAACCCCGTTGGGCAAGGGTTTGTTTGGTGCGGCCAATGGGCAAATTCGTAATGGTAAAAAGCTGATTAAATTGAATGCCAAAGTTATCAGCTAAATAGGTCTTATAGTCCACCGTTAACGATTCCTGATTAGGGGTTAATCGAAAATTAGTATCAACCGGAATGGGAGGATTATAAACCAAATCTAATACCAAATTTCCTTGGCCATAACCCCGTTGATTGAGCAGTTGTAAGGCTTGAATTGATTCAGAATAAACCCCATTACCCCGTTGGCGATCGACGTTATCTTCCAAATAACAGGGCAAAGATGCCACCACCCGCACCTGATTTTTAGCAAAATAGTCTGGTAAATCTTCGTACCCCGGCACAAAAAAGATCGTTAAATTGGATCGCACAATTACTTCTTTGTTAAATTGCCGACTGGTTTCCACTAAATCCCGAAAACCATAATTCATTTCCGGCGCACCGCCCGTTAAATCGACGGTTTTGATTTGGGGAAAGGTACGAATTAAGGTTAACAATTGCTGTAGAATTGCCTCGCTTAATTCCTCTGTGCGTTTTGGCCCCGCTTCCACATGGCAATGGCGACAGGCAAGGTTACATTTTCGTCCTAAATTAATCTGTAACGTGGTAATAGTTTGCTTACTGAGGGGATTGTCTAGGCGTTGGCTAAAGGGAATAATTCCAGATTGGATCAGCATGATTACAAGGACAAAAATTGAGTAATTTCAGTGATTTTTAACCCGCCGTTAACAACATTCCCCCGGACTGCAACATTCATTCTCATTGACCACAGTGGCGCGGTAACCCCGATCTTTCATTTCCCGAGCATGGCGAATGGCTTTGGTTTTGCAATCAAAGGGTTTTGCCTGGGCTAAGGGAATTTCGGTTTGGGGTTCGAGACCAATGATGTCAGCTTGGTAAGGACTATTCGCATTCGTCATGATTTGAAAGGTTTTATCACAAACGGCCATCCTTTCTCCCCGACAAAAAATGTGGCCGTCATCGTCCATTACTTGTTTCCAAGGGCCACGATAAACCACCGCTTGCTGACGTTCCCAGCACTCTCCCTCTTTGCCTTTAAAGGCCCGCACCGTGAGCGATCGAAACTCAATACCATCAATCACTTGCCAAGGTTCTGCTTGACGTTCCAAAATTTCAACGCCGTAAAATCCCGCCGCTTCAAAGCGTTTTAAAAATTCATCTTCCCGGAAAGCCCCCGCAATGCAGCCACTCCACAAATCTGGATCATTCAAAATGCTATCTGTAGGATCTTCATCGCAGACAATGTCGGAAATAACGGCCCGTCCCCCCCGTTTTAACACCCGGAAAATTTCCCGGAATAATTGATCCTTATCATCAGGTTTGACTAAATTTAAAACACAATTAGAAACCACCACATCGACGCTATTATCAGGAATTAAGGGGCCTTCCCCCCGCAGGCGATCGCCTTCTTGATGACAGGCGGACAAATCATCCAGGGTATGGATGGGATGGGTGGTTAACCATGTTGCTAATTTAGTTAAATCAAGTTGTAAATCCTGAATTTTTCCCTTCACAAATTTAACGTTATCATAACCCAGGGTTTCACTAATTTGACCTTGATATTTTCTCGCCAAGTTTAGCATTTCATCATTAAAATCAACGCCGATTACCTGTCCCTCTGCCCCAACTTTTTGTGCCAGAATATAGCAGATTTTTCCTGCCCCCGACCCCAAATCCAACACCGTTTCTCCTGCTTGGACATGGCGACTCGGATCCCCACAGCCATAATCTTTATCAATGATTTCTTGGGGTAAAATTTTTAGATAATCGGTATCGTAGCTGGTCGGACAACACAAGCTGGGCTGCACTGCTTTCGCCCCATCTTGGTACCGTTCAAGGACAGTTTGCTCAATGTCGTAGCGACTCGTCGGGTTGACAGCAGATTGAACCATAGGAACTCCAAAAAGACACGACCTGTCGGGAACAG
>JBJOGT010000065.1:0-3411 GCA_046048115.1 Cyanobacteriota bacterium
TGGGGTAACTGAGGCAACGGCCATTGGGCAGGATAATCCAAAATTCCCGTTCTCATCACTTCCCGCTCGTACAATCCCAACAGCCGCAGCTCCGCATCAAAATCAGTTATAGCGACCAAGCCCATCGGCTACCTCCCCAAATTGCTCAGAATTGTCTAATTGACGCTGTTGCTCATCATGCAGTTGGGACAGGGTCATCCGTGCCCGTTGGAAAAACCGACTGACCTTCTCCTTATGGTGATCGTCGTAGGATTTTTGCGTATCTTGGGACAGAGCAAAGGTCACCCCCATACCAATGGAGGTAAGGCTAGTAATGGCCGATAGTCCAACGAAGAATAAATTCATGCCCAACTGATCCCAGTCACCCCGTTGCACCTTACCCATAAAGCTTTGAGTGCCCAAGGTTACCAATGTGACACCGGAACGAACTTCCACTGTGGGATCACTGGGCAGAAAGAACCAAGGAGATTTTTCCACAAAGGTTTTGTCGTATTGGCTAGGAGCCACCTGTTTCAAAAAAGCCAAGTCATTGCCCAAGGTTTGACGTTCTAAATTGAAGGCATGGAACGCAGCTTGTGACTGCTGTACCGACTGCTCGTAGTTCTGCTCCAAGGTATTCGCCCGCACACAAAGGGGCAGTTGGGCTAACGGTAACGTCATCGGTTGGGCTTGACTAGCAAAGGTGCCGAATAGGCGGACGTAACGGGATTGAAAGGCTTTTTCCTCAAAGGGAGTAGTGCGGGGCATTGCTTCCAGGGCTTGGCGTTCTTGACGACATTCCTGAATTTCCCGAGGAGCGTTCTTTTCCACTGCCTGTAACTGTTCTTGCTTAGATACCACAATCCGATCTAACGCTTGACCCGCCGCCATTTGAGCCAGTTCCGGCTGGTTATTAATCACCTCGATGCCAATCCCCGTCGCCACAGTCTGGAGCACATTGAGGGGAATCAATCCCAACATCAAGGCGGCGATCGCCAACTTCCAACGACCTTTATGACCTTGGGCCACCACCGCAGAAAGGGCATTCCCCGCCACCAACGCTGGCATCGACAAGGCGATCGCCATCAAGGCCGCCGGAAAGAAGGTTAAAGACTTGAAGGCAAAGAAGAAAACGGGAAAATTCCCCAGGGTATCAATCCAGTTACTGGCGCTCATCACCACCGCCGTAGCCGTGGCGGACTTTTCCAGTTCGGGGGTCACATGGTAGCCGCCATGTAACGATTTTGGAGCAACAAAAGCTAGAGATGAAGCCAGAGATTTAGCTTGATCCATGCGAGTGGTCAACGTAGGTTTGGCGGGGGGTTGGGGGTTAAGGACTTGTTCGACTAAATCGGGGCGGTTGGTCTTGAGCCATTGAATGAGATCTCGGACATTCTGGCGGTCTAAGTCGGTGATTAAAACAGCGTCGGTATTGATTGGCATAACCAGCGGTAAAAGGCGATCGGGACTTGTTGGGATTCAATAACGGTCAGATGCGTCCCTAATATTGAAGCAACTAGGTAGAAAAAGCATTTTCTAAGGGGAGAGGCTCCCCTAAATTCGGTGTTAACGCTTAAGTAAACAGAGGGCAAACTGTTTAATCCAACGGCGGGGCATCAAGCCATTTTCCCCGGTCATCAAATGGCGGCGGAGGGTAAACGGTAAGGGAAAAGCATTATCCCGTTCCAGGTGGCGATCGCCGTGGTCATAGACAATGGTGATCTCAGGAAACGCCTGGGCGATCGTTTTGAGTAGTTGTAAGCAACGGGTCGTTTGGGAATATTTGAGGTCGGAAAGTAACAACGCACTTCCCGATGCCATATTGGCCATCAAAATCTGCATATTGTGTTGAAACGCAGCAAAATTAGCCCGATAAATTTCATTGAGGCAGTTTTGAATCACAATTAACTGACTGCTTTGGATATCCCGTTTAGCCGCATCAAGGGCATTAAATTGAGCCAAATTTAACGGGTGGCCTTCATAGTCATAGGTAATCGTTGGCGCTAAACGTGCCATTAATTGGGCCGTTACCCGCCGTGCCGATCGCCATTGACCAACATTCAAATCATAGGAAATGGCTTTGAGAGAAGAAGCCAGGGGGGATTGTTGACGGTATAACGCCAACGCTGCGGCTTCAGGCATGGGCCCAGACCCCAACAAAAGAGCTTGCAAATGGGGGCGGTTGATTAAGTTGGCAAAACCCGGATGTTGAGCTGCTAACGAGAGGGAGTGATAGGTTTGTTGAACGTAATAGGGGTAATAGGCCAGGAGATAAGCGGCTTGAATGTGGCGGCACCCATAATCCACTTGGACATGGTGGGTTTTATAGCTTTGGCGCAAATCTTTCACCGCAGACTGTAAACCCGTCAAAAAACTGGGCAAACAAGCGGAATTTTGGCCATAGGAATCCTTCACTATCGGCAATAGCGCTTCGTACATATTGATCTGTAAATCAGGGGAGAATTATTGAATAAAGCGGAAGGTCAAGTTAATGCGGGGGGCAACGGCTTTTTTGGTTTTAGGAACTTGATGGAGCCAATGGTCTTGGGTGGTGTCGAGCATTAAGAGGACAGAACCAGAGGTCAAGGTCAAGTCCACCTTGGCCAGGGTGAGATCGGTTTTGTGTTTGAGAAGAAAGCGACGGGTACCGCCAAAACTCACCGAGGCAATGGGATACCCCCGCTTCAGTTCCGGTTCATCGTCCGCGTGCCAGCCCACGCCATCCTGCCCAGTGCGATACAAATTGAGCAGGACAGAATTAAAGGGCACACCAGCCAATGACTCTACCCGAGCTTTGATGTCTACTAACAGGGGAGTCCAAGGAGTGGGAGCCATGGCAATGCCGGAGTAGGTATAACCCCGTCCTGGATCGCCATACCAGGCAGTGAGTCGGGGCAGCGGTTGACATTGACCAAAAAGGGTAATGCTGTCTTGTCGCCAATCCACTTCAGCAGCTAAGCGTTGGTAATAGGTGGAGGCTTGGGCGTGGTTAAAGGTGTGGGAGTAAAATTCTAATCGTCCATCAGGAATGGCAATCTCACAAAGCGCCGCGTCTTGGTGCGCCTCTGATGCTAAATTTGGTTGGGTTTCAAACAGATTGAGTTGCTCAAACACTGGGGATTAGACGGTTTTGTTGATGTTTTCAAAGTATCACCCTAGGAGAAAATGCTTTTTCCAAAAGGGTGATGGAACCAGGTGTTAACGTAACACCCGTAGATACAATGTTTCCGGTAAACCATTCGGGAAAAAGTCCTGCATCGCCGGACAGAGCCAACCCCATTCCCGTTCGTCGGAAACATACCAATAGCCCCCAAACTCCGAGTTTTGACGTTGGATGCGGAGGTGAATGCCAGGGAAGGGCTGGGCACTAAAAATCAGTTGAAAGCTAGCACCGGCTTTGGGTTCAACCCCCAAATAGGTCTGAGCTAACTG
>JBJOGT010000066.1:0-3929 GCA_046048115.1 Cyanobacteriota bacterium
TTAGCTAGTACCACTACCTACAACCCAACTTTCCTGACCAATAGTGGGGGGACGGCCGCAGGTGCACAAATGGCACTGATTACCTCACTGAATGCTGGCACCGCCTATCTCAATATCCATACAACGACCTTTGCTGGCGGGGAAATTCGTGCTTTTCCGGAAGCAGTTCCTGAGCCATTAACCTTAATGGGGGCATCCGCTGCAATCGGTTTAGGCGCAATGTTTAAAAAGCAACGTGCTTAAACGTGACGTCCTAAAAATATCTTTGAAATTTGATCAGTATTAGTGCTTTTCCGGCTCTTTTGGGATAGTAGAGTAATGAAAGAATGTTATGCTCCTTGCCCGTTGGGCTGCCAGTGTTACTATGGTACCAGATTCCGTTCTTTCACTTATTTTGATCTCCAAGTCGGAAGAGCCACTTTTTCTTGATCTGTTGTGTACCTATTGCATTTTCTTGATCAATTTTTCAGGGGCTGTTTTGAGGCTAATGAGAATTTTGCGGGGAGTCCTAAGGGCAATAGTGGGGGTGTTTGATAACTGTCTTGATTGAATATTTACCAACACTAGTAGGGAGTGGTGCAAGTCCGACTACCGTTTTTGTGTCCAGACTAATCTCCCATAAAGACTCTCCATCAATCTGGGGTAGCTATATTTACGCCCTAGTCTACTAGTTATTCCCGCCATCGATAAGGACGCCCCCCCTTCCGTAGCCCTTAAGAGCGGGCCTGGACTTGTCGAACGTTTGCTGGTCTTTTAGTACAAAGCTAGGTTTGAAATCCAACTTTTCAAATAGCTTTTAAGGTGAATCGGCGAATCAATGCTCCTGGTTCTGTAGTAACAGTGATAACTTCTTTTTTGTCGCTTCTGGCATTTGCCCATGGGGTGTGAGAACAGCACACTTTAATGCACTGTGGGCAGGGGATCGGAATGGGTGAGCATGGACTTTTTTTACCGTTTCTAGAATGACTTTTTGGGCATTGACCGCATTCCGTTGCAGGTTTTCGATCACCATATCCACCGTGACGTGATCATGATCCTCATGCCAACAATCATAATCCGTGACCAACGCCAGGGTGGCATAGGCAATTTCCGCTTCCCTGGCTAATTTGGCTTCGGGTAAATTAGTCATACCAATCACACTCCCTCCCCAACTGCGATATAAGTTTGATTCGGCAATGGTGGAAAAAGCAGGGCCTTCCATACAAATATAGGTACCTTGGTCATGGAGGGTAACATCGGGGAGTGCCAAATTGGCGATCGCCGTTGTGAGGCATTGGGCCAACTGGGTACAGACGGGATTGCCAAAAGCAATGTGGGCAACAATACCTTCCCCGAAAAAGGTGGAAACGCGGTTACGGGTACGGTCAATAAATTGATCTGGCACGACCATATCCAACGGTTTGATGGACGCTTTAAGAGACCCCACCGCCGATGCAGAAATCAAATAGTCTACCCCCAATTGTTTAAGGGCATGGATATTGGCGCGGAAGGGAATTTCACTGGGTAAAAGATGGTGTCCCCGGCCATGGCGGGCCAAAAAAGCCACAGGAATGCCTTCTAATTCCCCCACAATTAAGGCATCAGAGGGTTTGCCAAAGGGGGTATCAAGCTGTATTTCCTTGACTGCCTTGAGGGCTTCCATTTTGTAAAGACCGCTGCCACCAATGATGCCAATTTTTACCGTTGTCATGGTTGAGTATCCTGAGAAAATGTGGAAAATGTTCAATCAGCCGGGGACGCTCCAGAATTTTTGGGGTCAGGGGCTTTTAAGGAATTGTCCAATGTTTACTACCATCACCCCTTGCCAGTTGATGGGTCGCCCCCCTTAACCAATGGCGATCAATCGACTAGTTCGCTGTTAAATTCATTGTAGGTACGTTGCTTGAGTTCAACGGATTCAGAACGGGGTAAAAGATTAAACACCTCCCGGAGAACATCATCCACGGTTTCAAACTTTTGCACCCCGGCGGCATCAAACACTTTCTGGCGGTTTTCATCGAGGATTACGGTTTGGGGAACGGTACCTTTGTAGTAATAGCCTGGGTCGTTCGGTTTAAAATTGGTTTGATTGGGAATGGCATCCACGGAAATGGGAATAATGCTGGCCACGCGACCATAAAATTCCTGCATCCGCGAAACAATAAACGCATATTGTTTACAGTCTTTGCTGTCATCCAGGTAATAGACTAAAATTACTGGCAGTTGACGCTGAAACGATTCCGTCAAACTTAAACGGGGCGGTACTAAAGATCCATTGCCCGCATACACAACGAAAATGTTGCCGTCGTATCGGTCATCATCCAATGCGGCGATCGCCGTTCCAGACCAATGGGCTGGCAAAGGGAGGATACTCCAAATTCCCATGCTCAAAATACAGAGGGTAAAAATCAGCAAAACAAAGCGTCGGCAACGGTCAACCCAGAGGGAGAAAAACATCATAATGATGGCAAAAAAGAATCTGAGTTTAAAATAAGGCAAAGTCTTTGTCGCTGTAAACCATCCCGTGTCCCCCAACGCCTACACCGACCCCTCACCCCCCTTGCGTCCTTCAACCCAAGATCGCTTCTCTCAAACTTATTACGGCGTTTTGGAATTGTATCCCTCAGCAACCCCTTTAGATATCCGCCGGGCCTATCGAGAACTGAGCAAACGCTACCACCCTGACACCACCCTGCTCTCAGCGGACATTGCCACGGTTAAATTTCAACGCCTTAATGAAGCCTATGCTACCCTGAGCAACCCCGATCGCCGTGCCATCTACGATTTACACATTGGCTATTCCCGCTGGAATGTGATCCAAGCACCGGCAGATACCGTGTCCACGGCCCATCCCGACCCATTTGGCGGTAAATCAGCCTACCTAGACCCGAGTGATCGCCCCCTCTCTGCCGGAGAAATTTTTGCCTTGGGGTTACTCGGCTTCACCTTGGTTGGCTGCCTGGGATTAGCCGTACTTATTGCCTGGTTACGGGGAGATCCCCTAATTGTTCCAGCCCTATTCCTCCCCGGTGGGTTTTAGCGGCCAAGTCCAATAACGGTACAATAATCAAGCATTGCGCCAAGTTGGTCATGTGTCTAACTTTAAAAATGACAATTCTATTCCTCCTAGGCTAAACAGTTCCTTAACCCATGAGTTTTCCCGCCCCTGAAACCCCTTTGTATAATCATCCCCTGCCCCAACTGGAACGGTGGCTTGTCAATTTAGGCTTTGAACAGAATCAGGGCGATCGCCATTGTTGGACGCTACAAAAAAAAGATTGGAACGCTGAATTATTGTTGGATACCGAAGAAATCATTGTTTGCTATTTTCCCGACCAACCCGACCGTAAAATTGTCAGAAGTTTTAAATATGCCCTCAGTCGTCAGGATATCGAAGCCGCAATTTTAGAAGGACCTTAATATTGCCCATGGCCATTCCCCATCCCCAATCCCCTGAGCGCTCCATTGGCTGTGCCGTTTTGACCACCAGCGATACCCGGACGGTGGAAACCGATAAAAGCGGACAGTTGATCCAAATTACCCTCCGCAATCTCAAGCATCGAGTGGTGCATTATCGAATTGTGCCGGATGATCCCGGTCCCATTGAAGCGGCGATCGCCACCGCCTGTGATCATTCTGATTGTCAAGTGATCTTACTAACGGGGGGGACAGGTATTGCACCAAGAGATTGCACCTGTGAAGTGGTGGAAAAACTGTTAGAAAAAACCTTACCGGGGTTTGGCGAAATTTTTCGCGCCCTGAGTTACCAAGAAGTGGGATCCCGGGCGATCGCCTCCCGGAGCATGGCCGGAGTTTATCGGGGAAAGTTGATTTTCGCCCTACCCGGCTCTGAAGCGGGGGTCAAACTAGCCTTAGAAAAATTAATTTTGCCAGAATTGCTCCATCTGACTGCCCAACTAGGAGGCAATTAACCCCAACCCCCCATTGGG
>JBJOGT010000067.1:0-4510 GCA_046048115.1 Cyanobacteriota bacterium
ATCACAACATTTAACGTCAACAGAGGAACAAGAAATAGTCTGCCCTCGGTGTCAATCTACTCACATTGTCAAGAATGGCTTCATTCATAATGACAAACAAAAATATGAATGTAAAGATAACCCTCGCCAATTTGTTCTTAATTCTCAAAATCCCACAGTTTCTCAGGAGACCAAACAACTGATTGATGCTCTGTTAGTTAAGGGTATTTCTCTACGAGGAATACGACGGGGCACGGGATTTAGTTGGTCATGGTTACAAAATTATGTCAACGACACATATCGCTCTGTTCGTCAGCAGATAATGGTTTCACCCAAATCTAAGGGACGATTAACCATTGAATTTGACACAGAAAGTTCACGTCTCCGTCACACCATTGACAACTCCCCCTCCTACATTAATAACTGTCAGCCCAAGCCGTTTTCCGAATTGCTCCTCACCGGGCTGACTTTTTTCCCCAATGGTAAACGCTATGAAAGATTTTTCCCTCCGTCCCCCCAACGAAACTCCCTCCAAATTTTCCTTAGCCTACTTAGGATTAGTATTGGCTGGAATGGGTATTGGCGCAGGTGGAACTTTTGTGTTAACTAATCCCCAATTTCTGAATCGCCTCGCTGATAATCCCGCCGTCGCGCCCCTGATCACCCCTGGCATTAACTCAACCCAAGCAACCCGTCAAAGTTTTTTGATGCCGAAGGAACCTAACAACTTTGTTGTAGATGTCGTTCAAGAAACTGGCCCCGCCGTTGTCAGAATTAATGCTGCCAAAACTGTTAAAACCCAACCCCCCCCAGTTTTTGACGATCCTTTTTTCCAGCGCTTTTTTGGCTCCCAAGTCCCTTCCCAGCCCAATGAGCATATAGAGCGGGGCACGGGATCGGGTTTTATTGTGAGCGATGATGGTCAGATTTTCACCAATGCCCACGTAGTTGCAGGGGCTGATCAGGTTTCCGTAACCCTGAAAGATGGTCGCACCTTTGCTGGCCGAGTTATGGGGGCTGATCCGTTAACCGATGTGGCTGTGGTCAAAATCGAAGCGGATAATTTGCCCGTTGTCCAACTCGGTGATTCAGATCAATTACAAGTCGGGGAATGGGCGATCGCCATTGGCAACCCATTGGGCCTAGACAACACCGTCACCACAGGGATTTTGAGTGCTACCGGGCGACGTAGTGCAGAAATTGGTGTCCCCGATAAGCGGGTGGACTTTATCCAAACCGATGCCGCCATCAACCCCGGTAATTCAGGGGGACCCTTACTCAATTCTGACGGCCAAGTAATTGGGATGAATACCGCCATCATTCAAAACGCCCAGGGCATTGGTTTTGCCATTCCCATCAATCAAGCAAAGGAAATCGCCCAACAACTAGCCACGGCAGGTAAAGTTGATCATCCTTTCCTCGGTATTCAGATGGTCACAATCACACCGGAATTGAAAGAACAGCTCCGGCAACAAAACAATACTGAAATTGAAGCGGAACAAGGGGTCGTAATCATGAAGGTTGTACCCAACTCTCCCGCCGCCCAAAGTAATCTACAGACAGGGGACGTCATCCAAAGCCTACAAGGACAACCCATTGAGTCCGCCGACCAAGTCCAAGAGATTGTTAGCAAAACCAAGGTAGGCGATGCATTAAGTGTAAACGTATTACGCAATGGTAAGACTGAAACCCTAACCGTTACCGTGGGTCTTTTACCCAGCAATAATTCCAACTAAGCCCGCCCTCGGTTGCTGATTCATCCCAAAAAGTTATCTAGAAGACCTTATCACCTGTGGAACGTTGTTAGCTTCGACTTTTCACAGGTTTTTTGTAAGTGACCATTATTATTGATCGGATCGCACTCAACAAAAATCCGAACTACCTTGGCTTAAACGCCAACCAACTTTTGCTAAAACAATGGGGACGCTCTTCTATATCTCCAAAGCCAACCTTCGCCAAGTGAGTAAGAATATCGTCAGTGAGGTAATGACGGTAATAAGGTTCGTGGAACATCTTAGGGAAATTTTCCAACATTGGCTCCCATTCCAACCGGTCTTTGACTTGGATCGAATCCATCACCATTAAAATACCACCGGGCTTCAAGACCCGAAAACACTCTGCCAACACGGTTTGCCGTACGGGCCCAGGGAGTTCATGTAATAGGTAAATATTCGTTACCAAATCAAATAAATCATTTTGATAGGGTAGATTTTCCCCATTGCCTTGAATCAGTTGGGGTAGGGAAACACCAACTTGGTTTAATATCCGCTGAGCCTTGCGTAAATAGGATGGCGATAAATCCAACCCATGGAGGGAGGCATTGGGGAAACCGGCAGCTAAAAACTTGAGCGTTCTGCCTGTGCCACAGGCCACATCCAACACTTTTAGGGGAAGATTGTTATCCATTCCCAACTTTTCTTTAATCGGTTTTAAGATGCGGCGACGCATAGCATCAGACGTACCATTAAACAGTAGCTCCACCTGCAAGTCATACAAATTCGCTGACATTTCCCCTAGATAACCATCGGTTTGATGATGGAAATTTTGGAGGTAATAATCGGGATAACCACTGAGGTCAATTTCCGGGGCAAATTGTTGATGGTTCTGGTCGCGGATTTTTTGCCAAACCGCTGCTTTATCCAGCCACACCTGGGGATAATACTGGGCAAAATCAAGCCAATCATCGTCAAACAACAGGGATATGGGATAGATCCCTGCTTGAGCATCCTGCCAATCTTCACCTAACAGCTCATCGCGGGCAGTGGTCAGGCTGTCAAGAATTTCTGAGGATAGCAGATTTACCTGGGGATCGGGGGCAGCATTAAGAAACTGGCGTATTTGGTTATGTAGATTTTTGTGGGCCAAGCTGAAAGCTGCCTTACCATTTTGTTGGCTTTGGTAAAGTCTTTGTTGCCAGTCTGGAGGTAATAAGTCGGTGAAAACGGCAAGGGGATTGGAAGCCACCATAGTCGAAAAAATAGATATAAAGATTTGTAACAAAGCCCCAGTCTAACAAGGCGGTGTAGGGATTTTCAAGAACGCTAAAGAGCACTTTCATTCTCAGCAAGACTAAGCAACTAAGAACTGAAGGTGCATAAGTTCGGCGCGGACTGAAAGCCCGCTACTCAAGCAGAAAATTATCACGTTTCAAATCGTTCTAAATTTAGATAGATTTGGATGGTGTTAGAGGCAAGCTGTCATCACCCTAAGTGGATATAAAGTAGAATATACACAAGATAAAATATATAAACTAATTTTTAGATATAATTATACTGACGTTAAGCTTTTTAGATCAAAAAGACCAAGAAAAGGCGACAAAAATCCCTTAAGATGGAAAAGCATGGGGTTACAAGAGAAAGAATGTAAGTGCCCAGGTAAGGGTAGGGGCAAATTAGACAAGTAAAGTTTCCTTAATATTTGTGCTTGGGATAACTGGAATACATCCCTTTTTCCCATTACATCATCATTTTTCATGGGTGACTTTTTCGGCAAATCTTATCTGGTTTCTTTATCGTCAAGCTGATTCATATTTTCATAACGTTCACTATTATCATTTTGATACTCTACTTGATTATCATTTTCATACTTTAACTGATTGTCATCCTGATAATTGTAATCATCGGCATTCTGATAATTATCTTGGCCCATATTTTGATAATTTTCCTGACTCTGATCCTCATAGTCAACATTAGCCGTTGGATCAATAGAATTAATGGCTTCATCGGCCAGACTGGGACTAGGGTTCAGCCCTAGTAGCATCCCCAGAACACCTAATAGGAGGTTCAGCCCCGGTCGGCATCGGTGCGATCGCCATAGGTTGGTCAAATTAAAACAGTTCATAGGGTTTTATTCCTGCATTCAATCAAGGTTGTTTCCCAATCCAATCTATTCTCTAAAATTAGCAGGATTTTGATCCCGGCGATGTTTGATGGGGATCGGTTCTCCCTGGTTATCACCCACCAATGCCGCAGTTATTTCCAAGGCTTGCCGTAACCGTTTGGCGGCATAGATGGACATATCCCGGGGTACATTGAGGCGATCGCGCAAATAGCGTAAACCCCCATCGGATCCCTGGGGGGGGTGACATTTTTCTCCAGTCATAAGGAGAGTCAACGCACAACGGAGGGCCGGATCAAGGCGATCGCCGTCACAGGGATTAACCCGCATAATATTGACACGATGTTTCAGCACCCGAGCCAGGGCTTCTTGGTTCGCCGTTGGGGGCTCTGGGTAGGTTACATCGGGCAGGCCAAACCAGGGGCCATGATCCACCTGCATTTGATTGCACTTAGCCTGATCGGTGTTATTCGACCAACATCCCCCCATCTGGGGGGGCAAATCATGGGCATGGGTATGGAAATCACTCTGGGTTCCGCGATAGGTTGTCCGGCTTTCCATCGCTGCAAACCAGTCTTTTAGGCGGGGATTGTCTTCCCGCAATGAATACCCTTTGTAATAAAACAAGCTGGCATTCATGCGTTCTACATAGGGGGTAAAAATAACATCGGCGGTACTAAACTCGCTCAAAAAG
>JBJOGT010000068.1:0-3981 GCA_046048115.1 Cyanobacteriota bacterium
ACGCAAGGATGGCACTTGGCGTTGGCATTCCACCAGTTTGTCGCCGCAGTTTGACCCCCAAGGGAATGTGGTGGGATTGTTTGGCTTTGCCCTTGATTTCACTGATCGCAAATTAGCGGAATTGCAGCAGCAACAACTCAATCAGGAATTGCTCAAAGCCAATCAACTCAAGGATGAATTTTTAGCGATGATGAGCCATGAGTTGCGGACGCCCCTCAATGCGGTTTTAGGGATGACGGAAAGCCTAGAGGAAGAAATTTTTGGCCCCGTCAATGAACGCCAAAGAAATATGTTGAAAATTATTTATCAAAGCGGCTCCCACCTCTTATCGTTGATCAACGACATTCTTGATCTGTCGAAAATGGAAGCGGGTCAGATGGAATTAGAACGGCGATCGATGGATATTAAAACGGTCATTGACGCCAGCTTAGTCTATGTTCAAACCCAGGCGATCAAAAAACAAATTCAGTTAACATCGCAGACTCCCGACGGTTTACCCGCGATTCAAGGGGACGAACGCCGCATTCGCCAAGTGTTGATTAATTTGTTGACTAATGCGGTGAAATTCACTGAGACGGGGGGCACTGTGACCCTCAAGGCGTCTTTGGTGTCTGTGCGCTTTGCCCAATCGGCGCAGTCTGTGACTTATGTTCGGCTAGAGGTTCATGATACGGGCATTGGCATTGCTCCGGAAAATCTAACCAAATTATTTCAGCCCTTTGTGCAAATTGATAACGCCTTAAATCGGCAACATGAAGGCACGGGTTTGGGGTTGTCCCTGGTAAAACGTCTGGTGGAAATCCATGGCGGGGAAGTGGGGGTCAGCAGCGAAGTCGGGGTGGGGAGTTGTTTTTGGTTTACGTTACCCTGCGAAGAAATTCCCTTAGGCGCTTTCCCCCAGCAGGACGGGAATCTAGAGGTAGTCAACTTAGAAAAGCCTGGCCTAGACAGCCAATCCGTCCCGTCATCCCAGGGCACATCTATCCCCCAGCCAATTTTGTTGGTGGCCAAGGATCAAAAAAGGTTAATCAGCATCGAAAGTTATCTCACGGCCAAGGGTTATCCCGTCAAAGTTATGACCTTGGAAACGGCGATCGCCACTGGGACGAAAGATCCGCCGTTATGTTTGGTGTTTGTGTTGGAAAAATCCGATCCAGACTGTTTAACCGTCATTGATGCCTGTCGCCAGTGTCCCCCCTTGGCCCAAACCCCCATGATTGTTACCCAGTTCAATGGGGAAGAGAGACTTGATCCCCAGCCTTACTTGGCCGCCGGAGTGAATCATTATTTGGAACCGCCTTTAAAATTGCGGGATTTGGTGCGCTGTATTCAGCAATTAACCTGATCTGTTGTGATCAAAAGTGATCAAACGTAACAATTTTCCCCCAGTCCGGCACAGTTTACGGATCAGACTCTTAAGATAGGAGAAATCTTTTGTTGTCAGGGTGAATCAGTATGGCGGGGCAGGATGCTAGGGATTATCAAATCATTTTTCTTTGTAGTTTTTTAAGTCTGGGGGTGATCGCGCGGGATTGGGCGCTAAATCCCACGGCAATTATTAGTATTTTACTCACCGGTTTAGCGGTACAGGCCTTGTTAACCCTTGGAAAGCAGGGGCTTGGATTTCCCCGATTTTCCCAGCAGTCCTGGCAAGGATTTTGGCCGGATCAAGGTTGGAAAAGTGCGTTGATTACAGGTTTAGGGCTCTGTTTACTGCTCCGGGCTAACCATCTTTCCACCTTAGTATTAGCCGCAAGTTTGGCGATCGCCAGTAAGTTTTTGTTTAAAATCCGGGGCAAACATTGGTTCAATCCGGCTAACTTTGGCATCATCGCAGCTTCAACTTTCACGGGGGATGCCTGGGTGTCGCCGGGGCAATGGGGAACGGAGATTTGGTTGGCAGCGGTCTTTTTGGGAGCGGCGGGATTAATTCTTGGTCAAGTAGGGCGTTGGGATACGTCGGTCATGTTTTTAGGTATTTATGGCGGCTTGGATTTACTCCGTAATCTCTGGTTAGGTTGGGCACCGAGTTTAACGATCCATCACCTACAAAACGGCAGTTTACTGGTCTTTGCCCTGTTCATGCTCACCGATCCCCGATCCATTCCCAATGCCCGCCCCAGTCGCTTAATTTGGGCCACGGCGATCGCCGGTTTAACGTGGATTTTGCAAGTTTATTTTTATGTCCCAACGGCCATGTTTTGGGCTTTATTTCTCATTTCACCGCTAACTATTTTATTGGATTGGGAAATCCCTGCGCCCCGCTTTCAATGGATTAATTCCGTTACTGGATAGGGATCCCGAGGTAGTGAGGAGGCTAAACGTCAAGCCAACTGGGCGTTGTAGCGGTGAATGAAAAACCAAACAGCGCCAATGGGATTATCGCGTTGCTTGGAAAAAGAGAGACCCTTGGGGACAAGGCGAGGGAGACGTTGTCCACAGGTATGATTGAAGCATTCAATGGGATTAGTCAGACCAGACTCTTTGCCCACAGGACGATGACGTTTAGAGGCAATAACCTTCTGATCAGACTGCCAAAAATTGGTGTAAGCAACAGCACACTGCCGATCAATAGGGGGAAGACTAGCCCAAAGTTGTTTAGCAGATTGTCGAGTTCTATCCCCTAAAAAACAGCCAACAATGTTTAGCGTATTATAGATCCTTGATTAACACAGCAGGGCTGATGTCTGCGCCGTTAATGGTTGCCCCAGCCATTTACCTGATGGGGACAAAACAAATTTTAACCGGTTATCATTGCCGATAATGGGATTGTCATTGTCCCCCTAGCCTGTTAGAATGACAATTCTGATCATTGCGGATCCCACTTTCCTTTACAGTTACGTATCCTAGAGAGCAACCGTGGCTAATATTAAGTCTGCTTTAAAGCGTATTCAAATTACTGAGCGCAACCGACTCCAGAATAAAACCTACAAGTCGGCTATCAAAACTTTAATGAAGAAAACCCTCCAATCCGCCGATGTCTATGCGAATGATCCCAATGAGGATAACCTGGCGTTGGTAAACACCAATCTATCTGCTGCTTTCAGTAAAATTGACAAGGCAGTCAAATGCAAAGTGATTCACCAAAATAATGGCGCTCGCAAAAAAGCTCGCCTTGCCCAAGCAATCCGCAAAGCTTCCCCGGCTTCCTAGATTCTCTGTCGACTTAACCGGAATCGAAGCCCCGTAGGATAGTGAGTTGACTGGCTATCGACTCAGCTTGTCCTAACCTATACAAAGTCCTTTGTGGTGTTTTTTGGGAAAACCATGCAACTAATTGATACCCATGTCCACATAAACTTTGATGTTTTTGCTGCGGATTTAACTGAATTACAGACACGGTGGCGATCAGCGGGGGTTGTACAGTTGGTTCATTCCTGTGTTAAACCGCAGGAGTTTGAACAAATTCGAGCCTTGGCCGACCGTTTCCCTGAATTGTTTTTCGCGGTGGGGCTTCATCCCCTAGATGCTTCCCACTGGCAAGATGATACTGCAGACCAAATTCTCGCCTATGGTGCTGCCGATCGCCGTCTGGTGGCCATCGGAGAGATGGGGTTAGATTTTTATAAAGCGGATAACCGTGATCAACAACTCCATGTTTTTCAGTCCCAATTGGCGATCGCCCAGCAGTTGCAAAAACCTGTCATTATCCATTGCCGTGATGCGGCCCCTGCCATGCGCCAAGTATTGCAGGATTTTCGTGATCAAGGCGGCGATATTGGAGGGGTGATGCATTGCTGGGGCGGTTCCCCGGAGGAAACGGAATGGTTTTTAGCCCTAGGCTTTTATATCAGCTTTAGTGGCACTGTCACCTTCAAGAAGGCCGAAACTATCCAAGCCAGTGCCCAATTGGTTCCCCTTGATCGCCTATTAGTGGAAACTGATTGTCCTTTCTTGGCCCCCGTGCCCAAACGCGGTAAACGCAATGAACCGGCCTATGTCCGCTATGTTGCGGAGGCGATCGCCACCCTGCGGGAGATG
>JBJOGT010000069.1:0-4912 GCA_046048115.1 Cyanobacteriota bacterium
AAAGTGGCCCAGGGCATCACCGAAAAATTAATCCGCCGCCATCCCCATGTGTTCGATAACCTAACGGTGGCCGATGAAGCGGAAGTTCGAGCCAATTGGGAAACGATCAAAGCCCAGGAAAAGGGCCTAGATCCCGAATCTCCAATCTTATTGAGTACGAAATTAGCCCGGTATCATCGCAGTCTGCCCCCCCTCATGGCCGGCAGTAAGATTTCCCAAAAGGCCGCCGCTGTGGGGTTTGAGTGGGAGAATGCCCAAGGGGTGTGGGAAAAGTTTGAAGAGGAGTTGGGGGAATTTCGGGAAGCATTACAATCTGACGATAAAGCCCATCAACAGGCAGAATTAGGGGATTTATTGTTTACGGTTATTAACCTGGCCCGTTGGTATGACCTTGACCCCTCGGAAGCATTGCAGGGCACTAACCAACGCTTTATTCAACGGCTGGAATTAATGGAAAAAGTCGGCGATCGCCCTTTACAGGACTATACCCTCGTGGAATTGGAAGGTTTATGGCAACAGGCCAAGCAACACCTCAAACAATGAGCCATCCCCATGGTGTGATCGGAATTTACAACGATATATAAAGATTTTTTGTCAGAGTCCGAGGGATTTGAAATTTTCACAGACAATGGCATTAAATAGCCAGATCCGTCTAGGGAGATTGCCATGCTGACTAAACGCTACAAAACCGCTTCCCCCACCCCCTATACCAGTCCAGCGGAGGCCTCTACCCATGAACGAATCGTGAAAAGTGCGCTCAAATTATTTGCAACCAAAGGCTATGAAGGCACCACCACCAAAGATTTAGCCCAAGCCGCTAATGTGGCCGAAGGCACGTTGTTTCGCTATTTTGCTAATAAGAAAGCCATTTTGGTAGAGGTGGCGACGGCGGGCTGGATCGAAATTCTGACGGATTTACTGACGGAACTCAGTGAAATGGGCAGCTATAAGGCGATCGCCCAGGTGATGAAGCGGCGGATGTTTCACCTCAGAGAGAACAAATATTTGTTGCAAGTGTGTTTTGTGGAAGCCCAATATCACCCAGAATTGCGGGAAAAAATACAATCGGAAATTATCGATAAAATGACCGACGTAGCCGAAGCCTTTTTTCAAACGGCCATGGATAAAGGGATTTATCGCCCCATGAATCCCAAAATTGTTGCCCAGGTTTTTTTAGGCATGTTTGCTGTGGCAGGGTTTTCGGAACAAACGGTGATTGATCCCCAGGCCTCCCCCCAAGCCCTCAAGGAAATGGCAGAAGGGTTAGCGGATATCTTTTTAAATGGGGTTTTGGTGAAATAAATACGGGCATTGGTTCAGAAGCAGGTTTAAGAGAGGGGTGCCATAAAAAAATCCCTCAATAATTGAGGGACTAATCTCTAGGGGCATTCATCGGGATTGCCCTATGGGATTGTGTATTTTTAGCTGACTTGCCCCCATCTATCAAATCTGTGATAAAAGACTCATCAAGTCTTCCTCACTTTGGTTACTCAACATTTCCGGGGTCAGTGACGCATTTACCTGAATGATTCGAGCAATACACCCCGTCCACCCTGTTTGGTGGCTAGCGCCAATGCCCGCACCGTTGTCGCCATGGAAATATTCATAGAACAGAATAGAATCTTGCCAGTGGGGATCCTGTTGAAATTTTTCCGTGCCGCCATAGACTGGACGGTTTCCTTGGTCATCTTTCAAAAACATTCGCGTCAGGCGATCGCCAATTTCCTTAGCCACTTCAAACAAGTTCATCAGGTTGCCAGAGCCGGTCGGACATTCGACCTTAAACTCATCACCATAAAAATAATAAAGTCGTTGTAACGCGCCATAGAGCAAGAAGTTAACAGGTATCCAGATTGGCCCACGCCAATTAGAATTGCCGCCAAACATCCCCGTGTTTGATTCCCCTGGCAAATATTGGACTTTGAACTCCTCATTGAGATGATAAAACGTAAAAGGATCATCCAAATGAGCTTTGGAAAGGGAGCGAATCCCATAGGGACTTAAAAATTCCTTCTCATCCAACATCCGTGCCAAAATTCGCCGTAGTTTCGCTTCATTCACCACCGATAACATCCGTCGCCCAGCCAGACCCGGCATCGTCGGTAAATGAATGTTTGCCGCTAATTCAGGATGACGATTAATGAAAAGTTCTGCCCGCTTAGCAAACGTCGGTAGTTTTTCCATAACATCCTCAGAAAAGACCGATACCGCCATTAAGGGTAATAAGCCCACCATGGATCGTACTTTCAAACGGCTGGCATAACCATCCGGTAACCGCAGCACGTCATAAAAGAAACCGTCGGTTTCATCCCAAAGTTCATCTTGATTGTCGCCAATGCGATCCATGGCTCCCGCAATCCACATGGAATGCTCAAAAAACTTGGTGGCGTGTTCTTCATATAGGGGGTCATGTAACGCCAACTCCACTGCAATGCGTAACATTTGTTGGCTAAAAAAGACCATCCAAGCAGTGCCATCCGCCTGCTCTAAATAGCCTCCCGTTGGTAGCGGTGAACTCCGGTCAAAGACACCAATATTGTCTAACCCTAGAAAGCCGCCTTCAAAGACGTTGTTATTACCAATATCCTTACGGTTAACCCACCAGGTAAAGTTAATCAGCAATTTTGAAAAGGCATACTGCAGAAAATTAATGTCTCCCTTACCCTGGTGCCGCACCTTATCCAGTAAATAAACTTGCATCGTGGCCCAGGCATGGACGGGGGGATTAACGTCCCCAAAATTCCACTCATAGGCGGGCATTTGACCATTGGGATGCAAATAGTCATTACGCAGCATTAAATCCAGTTGTTGTTTCGCAAAGTCTGGATCAACCATGCCCAACGGCAACATGTGAAACGCCAAATCCCAGGCGGCAAACCACGGATATTCCCATTTATCCGGCATGGAAATCACATCATCGTTAAACATGTGAAACCATTCACTGTTGCGGACTCGTTTGCGTTCTGCTGACGATTGCCAAGCATTAACGCCATGTTCTTCCAACCATTTATCGAGATCGTAGTAAAAATATTGTTTTGTCCACAGCATTCCGGCCAGGGCTTGCCGCATCACATTAAGGTGATCGCCATCGTTTTTGATGGAATCTGGGGTAATGGAATCGTAGAATTCATCAGCTTCTTGGCGACGGGCAGCAAAAATTTGATCAAATTGGGCAAAGGGACTTGCTGAATCTGACAACTGAGTATGACTAAGGCGCAAGCGCACAGTGGCAGTTTCTCCGCCAGCAATGGTCAATTGATAATAGGGCGCAGCCTTGGTGCCCATGTGGTCGGGATTAACAGCATCCGCCTGGCCATTAACCACGTAATTATTGATGCCATCCTTGACGTAGAGGCTTGGATTGGGTGCATTGAACAAACGCGCTTGGTTGGTTTCATTTTCCGTAAACAATACGTCCACCGCATTCTCACAATAGAGGTAGCAGTCACGTAAGCTTTCTTGAAATAAGGGATCGGAATGATGGGCATGAATCACCGGCTTGCCGTCTTGGTGCTGCAACGTCAAACTCGGTTTAGCAACCCCCTCCGACCAAGACCAAGTATTGCGAAACCAAAGGGTCGGTAGTAGATAAAGGGGGGCGGCTTCTGTTCCCCGATTGGTGGCCTTAATTTCAATTAAAATGTCTTCGGGACTGGCTTTAGCATACTCAACCAGCACATCAAAGTAGCGATCGCCATCAAATATGCCCGTGTCTATTAATTCGTATTCGCTTTGTTCGCGATTGCGTTGGGCATTAGTTTGCACCAAATCGCTGTAGGGATAGGCCGCTTGAGGATATTTGTAAAGATATTTGAGATAGGAATGGGTGGGGGTACTATCCAAATAAAAATAGTATTCTTTGACGTCCTCACCGTGGTTGCCTTCGCTATTGGTCAGCCCAAATAGGCGCTCTTTTAAAATCGGGTCTTGACCATTCCATAACGCTAGGGCAAAGCACAGGATCATGTGGTCGTCACAGATTCCTCCCAAGCCATCTTCCCCCCACCGATAGGCACGGGATCGGGATTGATCATGGGAAAAGTAGTTCCAGGCATCCCCGTTGTCACTATAATCTTCCCGCACCGTGCCCCACTGTCGCTCGCTTAGGTAAGGGCCCCATTTTTTCCAGGGCGACACTTTTTGGCGACTGTCTTGTAACCGCTGAATCTCTGCAATCATGGTATCTCCAGGGCTGAGAACATGGGAAAAAAATATGTGTCCTCAGTAAGCTGAATTGTAAGCAAAGACTTGAAAAAAAAGAATTAATTATTATTAAGAAATATCCTAAAAAATAACAAATAACAAGGTATTAAAAAAACGGGGGTGGCATTGCTTCTCAAAAAACGTTTTTACCGACATTCCGTACTAGCCAAGGAGAAATTGATAGTTTAAAGCTTATACACTATATATGCACATTGTTGGACGTTGCAACACTAAATACGGACAAAGAAAGGGTAATAAAACATTTTACTTGGTTATTTTTTGTACTGTCTTGGGATGCCCGTTTTTGTGAATCATCGGGTTGTAATTGCTGAAACCCTTACAGAAAAACACTCCTGAAAGATTAAGTTAACTTGTATTGACCAAGTCTTCTTTGAATAGTACGGAATATGGGTTTTTACGCCTAGGGAGAGCGGCAAAAGCACTAATGGATTAACATTGCTTGAAGCCTCTTTAGCCAGGCTAATTCTGCCCGCCGATCGCCGTTTAATTCCAGTACTTGAATGGGCGTTGGGGACGTTTGAGAGAGAGCATTTTTTAAACTTAATAAATCGGGGATGCCTTGATGGGTAACGCCGTAGGTCTGACAGAGTTGGGCAAAATCAATGGTTTGGGGCGTGGCGAAATAGGGTTCAAACACATCTCCATGGGCGGCGATCGGTAACCATTCAAAAATGCCGCCGCCATGATT
>JBJOGT010000070.1:0-8325 GCA_046048115.1 Cyanobacteriota bacterium
TGCGCCGATTCGAGGCAATACCCGTTTGGAAATTATCTGGACGATTATACCGATTGTATTGGTGACTTGGATTGCTTGGTACAGTTACCATATTTATCAACGGATGCAGGTATTGGGGCCATTGCCGATTGTGGAAGTTCCAGAACTACTTGGGGAAAAGGCGATCGCTGCCAAACCCTCTTCCCTAATCGCCCAGAGTAGCGATATTAACCCGGAACGAATCCAAGTAGATGTTAAACAATGGGCTTGGACATTCACCTATCCCAATGCGGGGGTCATTAGCCATGAACTGCATTTGCCCGTCGATCGCCGAGTCACCTTGAATATGACCTCCCAGGATGTGTTGCACGGCTTTTATGTGCCCAATTTTCGCATCAAGCAGGACATTGTACCCAACCGCGAGATTGAATTTAGCTTTACCCCCAACCGCATTGGGGACTATGAATTGCACGATTCCCAATTTAGTGGTACATATTTTGCCCTAATGACCGCCCCGGTAATTGTGCAATCCCTAAAGGATTTTCAAGCCTGGTTAGATAGTCAACCACAAGGGCAAAGCCCACTGCCCCCAAGTCCAGCCTCCCAGGAGTTTCAACAACGCCCTGCGACCTCCTTAAAAAGCGGTTGGCCCACCGTGCAACCCCAGCCTCGGCAAAATTAAACCACTTTAACGGCGATCGCCTAGATGAAAATTTCCTACGGTTCCTTAGAGGGGAATCATGCTGTACAGATAGAGGGCCACAGTTTCACCAACATTGTCGTTTGTGGACTGTTTTGGCTGAAATTCATCAAGAAACCATTAATAATCCTAGTCTAGACGGCTATGGAGCGGGTTTAAGGCAATATATTTTACCTGTACCATCTCCCCTGTCCTAAGTTGGACCACTGTACATGGCTTGTAAAACCCGAGCTGGATCAATGTAAACGCCGTTGTATTTCATGCCCCAATGTAGATGGGGGCCAGTGGTTCTGCCGGTCATTCCCACCCGACCGATTCTCGTGCCCGCCACGAGTTCCTGCCCCTGCTGGAGAATAATACCGCCGGATCGATCTACTATGTAACGCTGTCCCTGGTAAACTTCAACCCGTCCCATCAGGTGACAATAAATATGTTGCCAATTCCCAGATTGGACGCGGATCATGGTGCCACAGCCTGTATGGTCTGAAACTTCAACGATGTGACCATGCCACCAATTGCGGACATAACTTCCCAGGGGCGCGGCTAGATCTAAACCATTGTGAAAACTACTGGCACCGGGTAATGGAGATCGCCGGGGGCCAAAACCGGAGGTATAAGCTTGAAAATTTTCCACCGGGAAAGAGGCATATTCCCAGGGATTACCAGAACGGGTGGCAACGGGGGCATACTGGGCGGTGGCCTGTTTTGACATCGAGATGGTGCTCGCTAAACCGGTACCGAGCAGACCCAGACCCCAAAGCATCAATAAACGTTTGAGAGCAAGTTGGGGACAAAAATGTTTCCAACTGGAATTCATGACGTTTTCCTCACACACAGGACAATGCCCCCTAGTGTAGCGTGGTCGTGTTCTCTAGTTGACACCCCCTTGGCAGTAAAACACTTGGATTGTCAAAAGTTCATATTTCCAGCGTGCCATCACCGGTGGTTGTGGCAAGGTTGACCCATGGGGACTCAAGATAACCAGGGGCATCATCGATGGACGAATCATGTTATTGTCCCCGGCGATCGCCGTTTTTCTAGATTTTTTCTAGTCGGCCATCAAACCGTACCATCACCGGCAAATATTTTACCTTTCCTTTTTTTGGCCGATTACCACCAAAATTTCTGGGGTTTTTGGTTCAATGCCTAAGTTCCTTGCCGTTCCCGCAATGCCAGACTGAGATGGGCCCGATCGCCCATAACTTCAATCAAGGGGCCATGTTCCGACATCGTAATAATACTCACCGCTGCCACGGGCATGCCAATGCGATCACGATAACGACCAATATCAATGCCCAGTAAGCTACACAACATAATCCGGATAGTAGATTTGTGGGAAACCACTAAAATATTCCCCTGATTAAATGTTTGTTCAATTTCTTCTAGCACCTCGGAACTACGACGGGCAATGTCAATCCCCTTTTCCCCCCCAGAAGGGGCATTCCAACCGGGATCCGCTAGCCAGCGCACATAATCATCATGGAATTCGTGGTTAACTTCCTCCGGGGTTTTGCCTTCCCAGGCACCGTAAGCAATTTCCTTTAACCCTTCCCGCCGTTGAATGGGCATACCAATGCGTTCACTCAAGGGCGTGGCCGTAGCCATGGTGCGATGGAGTGGACTCGCAAAAATGGCTGTCCAGGGCAAATCTTTATAGACTTCGGCAAACTGTTCCGCCATTTGATAACCGGACTCTGTCAAATCAATATCAAGTCGCCCGCAATAGGTTCCGGTTTGGCTAGAAGTGGTTTCACCGTGGCGTAAAAAATAAAGCTTAAGACTCATGGGAGGATTGACCTATTAGTTTTGCTTAAAGTGTGCCATTCCTCCCTAAAAACCACAAGAATTGCTGGATACCAAGCAATGGTTTTTCTTTTACCCCAGCGGGATAACCCAGGGGAACGAACCATCAACGGTTTCCCTCAGGCCAATCCCACTAATTTTGCGCTTAAATCCCACATCCGTTGGGCTTTTTGGGCATCACTACCCTGTTCGGATAACTCTTGTACAAAGGCTTCCCGCCCGGCCTGCTGACGATTGCCCCAACTCCAATGCACCCCGGAGTCCTTAAATTTAGGATCGGCCACCACCATCGCCACCCGTTCTCCGGCCAAGGCTTGGCTGACATAGCCTTTGGTTACATTCTTTTGGAACCAGGGGAAAATCGTGCGGAAGAGGGAGTAATGGTTGCGGAATAGGGGGGTATCCGCCACACAACCGGGATAAAGGGAATTAAACACAATGCCTGTTTCTTGGTGAAAACGGCGGTGCAGTTCCCGGGTGGTGAGCATATTACACAATTTGCTGTCCTTATAAGCTTTGCCCGATTTAAAGTCTTTGTTATTAATCATGGCGATCGGTTTTTTAAAACCGGCCTCAAAACCTTCAAAGTTGCCCAAATCCGGCGGGGCAGGGATGGGGATTTTACCGCCCAACTCTTTACTATTGGCCGTCACAGTTCCCAAAATAATCAACCGTTTATCGTCATCAGGACAGGCCTTTAAATCTTCCAATAACAAATTACAGAGTAAAAAATGCCCTAAATGGTTAGTGGCTACGGACAATTCATAATCATCGGCGCTCCACAACGGCTCCTTGAGCAAGGGAAAATAGACAGCCGCATTACAAACCATCGCTTTCAACGGTCTGCCCAATTCCCGAAATTTATCTACGAACCGACGGACGCTATTCAGATCGCCCAAATCAATTTTGATAATGGTGTAATCTGCGGCAGGAAACCCTAACTCATTGGCAACTTGCTGGGTCTTTTCGAGATTGCGACAGGCCATAATGACGTGCCAACCTTGGTCAATGAGGGACTTGGCACCGTAGAGTCCGACCCCAGAAGAGGCACCCGTAATAATTGCCGTGGGCTTTTGTGGCTGTTCCATAGTTGTCAACAGGTAATTAAATCGCAGTATTAAAAAATCAGATATTTTCTAGAATCGCATATCGTCGAACCCCAGATTGTAACGGAGCTTAAAGCGACTATTAAGCAATTGATTCACTTCTATGGCTGACTGGGTGGTGCTTCAATGGTGACGCCATCGGGAATATCCAGTTCAATTTGTGGTCCCCGGTCATAAAGTTCGATATCCCATTGTCCCCGGCGAGCGGTTTCAAAGACAACATAGCGACCATCGGGACTAATTTTAGGGTTCCGCACCCATTGACGATAGTTGAGGGTTAACAGATCGGTTTTGCGAGTCAGCCGGTCATAAAGCGCTACATCGGGACGACCTTGCACACTAGACAAATAAACTAAATAACGTCCTGTGCGGCTCAAACTAGGACTTTCGGCAATGACGTTGGCTTGATTCAGCCCTGGTAAGGCGACCAGTTGATTATTGCGGAGGTCATAGACCAAAATTTCCCGGGTTCCGTTGCGGTTAGACACTAGCGCTAACCACCGCCCATCTCCGCTCAAACTGGGCTGTTCATCGTTAAAGCGGCTATTGAGACTCTGATCTAGGGGAGCACGGGGGCCCAGGGCATCGCAACCACCGATCGCCAGCCCGATTGCCATGATGCCCAGCCAGAGCCATTGCCCGTGTTGTTGCTGCCCCAAACCTGACTTTACCTACCGTGGATTAGTTGAAACGTTTTTGACCCAAGACCCAGATGATACTTAACAACTGCATTGCCTAATAATCAAATTGATTGTTGGGGTCAGTGTCGTAAATATCCGGGGGGTGTGGCGATCGCCGGGTCTCATCGTCCCGTAGGTTGTTTCTGTCCGGTTCGGTGGCCGGATTAGGATTTCGGGGGTGATCACTATCTCCCTCTTCAATGGGTTGATAGTCCACATAGGCGGCCGGGGGTTCATCCTCATAGGGACGGGCGGCCCGGGGAGAATTGCGGTCATTGGGGCGATCGCCCTGGGGTTCATGACCTAGGGGGGTGGATCGGCCCCGGGGAGCATTGGTGGGTCGGGGACGACGGGAGGGTGAACGGGGCGTGGATGAAGAATCGAGGGGTTGATCGGTGTTGGGACGGGAACGGCGGGACGGAGAACGGCGAGGGGGGGTTGGTTCGTCCCACATATCAGTGCTGCTTTCATCCCAATCTGCCGTTCTGTCATCGTAGGGATCGCTATAGCCAGCAGGGGGACGGCGGGACGGGCGGGGAGCCGGGGGACGTCTATTCGATTTACTGCCCGGCGACCGCCGGGGACGGGCTTCCGTTGCCCCATAGGCGTCGGGGGCAGCACCACGGGGATCATCGTCATAACCCCGCAAACGGCGATTGTTGCGGATGGGTTGATCCCTTTCCTCTGGCTCAATTTGATCCAATTCAGCTTCGGTATAAACGCGGGTTTTGCTCACCGGGCGATCATCGGCATAGGATGTGCTGCGGCGGGCTTGTTCCGTGGTGATGCCCCGTAAACGAATGGTTTCTACCGCAAAAAATACTGTTGAGCCAGTCAACAATAATTGACCAAACTGTAAAATCGGGTCAAGACGCCAACCCTGAAATAGCAAAATTAGGCCACAAAGGAGGCCAACGGCGGAGAAAAAAATGTCGTAATCCCGCGAAACTTCCGGGCGTACAGACCGCAAAAAGTACAATCCTGCCCCCGCCACCGCGAGGAAAAGACCGAGGATACTTGCCGAATTAAGCCCGAAATTTACCATTGATTTACAAGCTGATGGTTCTCTGCTTCATGGTAGCGACTTTTGGGAATTCCGTTAATGGGCGTTAATTAACAAGGACAAAAATTTTAAACACTCCCTAGGTCGCAGCACTCACCGGCGGCAAAGTCTCAAGCAGGATCGCCCCATCGGCATAGGCTAATCCTTTGGCTTGCCCTGTTTGCCCCCGTAGACGCTAGAAAAAATACTTGCATGGCAAATTGTTTAAACAAGAAGGGTTGTTATGGGTAATGAGACCATAAATTTTGGCTAACTATCCTGATAATAATCCCGCGTTCCTTTGGCATCCATGGCTTCGCTCAAACGGTTCAAGGCATGGATATAGGCGGCGGTGCGGATGGAAACGGCAAACTCTTGGGCCAAGCGCCAGACCTGTTCTGCTTCTTCCACCATTTTTTGCCCCAACCGTTGGTTGATTTCGGCAGGACTCCAATATAAACCACTGCGATTCTGTACCCACTCGAAGTAACTGACGGTAACGCCCCCCGCATTGACTAAAATGTCAGGGAAAACCTGGATCCCTTTGGACTCTAAAATGGCATCGGCGTCGGAGGTAGTAGGGCCATTGGCCACTTCAAAAATATAACGGGCTTTAATTTTGTCCGCATTAGCCGCCGTAATTTGATTTTCCAGAGCCGCTGGGATTAACACATCTACGTCAAGGCTTAATAATTCTTCGTTGGTGAGATGGTGGTTTTCTCCCCAATTGCAGACTGTCTCATCGCAATACATCCCGGCTAAACTGCGATGATGTTGTTTATAGTCAATCATGGTGGGAATATCGACGCCTTGATCGTTATATAGTCCCCCTTGGGAATCGCTGATGGCCACAATTTTATAACCGGCTTTATATAAACATTCCGCCACCACCATGCCCGCATTACCAAAACCTTGGACAGCGATCGCCGTATTGTCGGGATGCTGGTCAAATTTGGGTAACATGGCTTGCATGATAAAAAAGGCCCCTGTCCCTGTGGCGGTGTTGCGACCTTGACTGCCCCCCATGGTAATGGGTTTACCCGTCACCACCCCCGGACTGATTTGGCGACGAATGATGCTGTATTGATCCATCATCCAGCCCATCATCATTTCGTTGGTGTAAACGTCGGGGGCCAAAATATCAATGTCGGGGCCAATAAAGTCGGCGATCGCCTCAATGTAACCGCGACTTAACCGTTCCAGTTCGGCCCGGCTCAGTTCCTTGGGATTGAGGGTAATGCCCCCTTTCGCGCCCCCAAAGGGTAAATTCAACAACGCGCATTTAAAAGTCATCCAAAAGGCCAGGGATTGCACTTCATCCATACTGACGTTGGGATGATAACGTACCCCTCCTTTGCCCGGCCCCCTAGTGTCGTCATAGCGCACCCGATAACCGGGAAAAATCCGCAAGCTTCCATCATCCATCCGCACGGGAATAGAAACACTCAGGCTGGTTTTGGGATACTTTAATCGTTCCCCCGCATCATCGGAAATGGCAACGTATTTGAGGGCTTTTTCTAGACGTTTACTGGCATCGGCAAACAATGATCCGGGCATAATAATTCACTCCAACAACAGCGCGGGGATCAGTGACTGTGACGATGCCCAGACTGCTCTATGACTAAGGGGATAGTTTCATTAGAACATATCTTTTGTATAAATAGCTACCATTTTTCAGGTGGGTAACACCGCCACGCAGTCAATTTCCACCAGGACATCCTTGGGCAAGCGGGACACCTCAACACAGGCTCTGGCCGGGGCGATCGCCTCATCGAAGTATTCGGCATAGATTTCATTCACCGCAGCAAAATCATTCATATCACTCAAAAAAACCGTCGTTTTAACAATATTTGTCCAATCACAGCCTGCTGCTTTCAAAATCGCTCCCAAATTCCCCATTACCTGTTTGGTCTGGGCTTGCACATCCCCGTCTCCCACAATCGTCATCGTTTCTGGGTTCAAGGCAATTTGCCCCGCCACAAATAAAAAACCATTGGCGGCGATCGCCTGGTTGTAGGGGCCAACGGGAGCAGGGGCTTGAGACGTATTAATGACTTTCATAATCACCAAAAAGTGGTTTATTATACTATTCTTATCAGTCTCGTCACACTTTGGCAATTTATCTAATCCTTCGTTAACAGATTGCTTGACTTATTGACATTCCATAAAAATTCCGACAAATTGTAATTGTTTATTTTTCAAATTTGACATAAATAATGATAGCAGATAGCTTTATCCTTAAACTGCCAAAAGTTTCACTCGCCACAAAAGATAACCTACCCATTTCTCCCGGTATCTATTATGTGATCGACGAACAAAATCTAGTATGGTATATCGGAAAAGCTAAAAATATTAGAAATAGATGGCAAGGAAAAAGTCATCATCGATTTTCGCAATTAGAGTCACAGAAAAATCACTATTTCTCAATTTATTATCGAGTGGTTGATGAATCTGAACTTGCTAAAATTGAAAAAGAAGAAATAAAAAAATATACGCCTCAACTTAATACATCTAAAGTTAAAACTAAAACGTTCCGTCCAACGGAGACATTGCTTAGAGAAACATTAATCAAAATCCAAGAATTTGCATTTGTGATTGGGGTAGAGCATCCAACAAAAGAACTTGAAGTAATAAATTTCGTATTAGGCAAGCGCAAAAACGCTATCTCTCCAGTCATTCATATTGCCATTAACCCAATTTTAATCAAGGAAAAACTTTTACCCAACAGCGAAGAGAACATTTCTGACATTATACATTCCATGTTTCAAACTCGAAAACAATACGCAAAAAAATGGGAAGTAACACCTAAATTTCATGGAATTGGAGCATCTGTTTATCGCCTATATGTCAACAAATTTATTATTGAGTATAGTATGATTATGAGTCAATTAGTTATGCAAGAATTTCCATTAGATTTTAACCCGACTTTTTTTGCACAGGAGTCAATTCCAGCATTAACTGAAGAATCTCTTTCAAAACTCAAGAATAGAATTATCGAAAAAAATAGAAGCTCTT
>JBJOGT010000071.1:0-2727 GCA_046048115.1 Cyanobacteriota bacterium
GTTCCGCTTCGCTGGGATTGCGTTTAAGGTTTTGTTTGAGGGTGCGTTGGGCTTTTTTGAGTTTGTTGAGTTTTTCGACAATGTGGATCGGTAAACGAATGGTGCGGGCATCGTTAGCGATGGTGCGGGTAATGGCTTGACGGATCCACCAGTAGGCATAGGTGGAAAATTTATAGCCTTTGTCGGGATCAAATTTTTCGGTGGCCCGATTCAGTCCGATCGCCCCTTCTTGGATCAGGTCTAGGAAGGGAACGCCCCGATTGAGATAGCGCTTAGCGATGGAAACCACTAGGCGTAAATTTGAACTAATCATCCGTCGTTTTGCTGCCCTGAGTTGGTAAAGCCAAATCTCAAATTGCCTAACCTGGCTAAAGTCCATTGCCTCAGCCCATTCCCGTTGGGTAGGCGATCGCCCCAGGGTGTTTTGTAATCCTTGACGGGTTTCCTCTGCGGCGACTAACAATTGTACCTGTTGGGCCAATTCCACCTCTTCCTCCGCACTGAGGAGGGGATAACGGGCCATTTCCTTAAAAAAAGCACCGACCGTATCCTCACTGACTGCCTTACTAAATTCAGGTTTACCAGGGCCGGACACCATCTTCTCCACCGCTGGAGAGAATTCAATGGTCACAGACGCAGCACCGATCAGGGCATCAATTGCCCCATCAGCTTCAAAGGAATTAGTCATCGTAGCGGCAGAAATATCGCTCATGGGGGGGAATAAACAGAATGGACACAAGGGGTTGATGAGGTCACTTCCACCCACGGTGGGCGGATCTAGGGTGGGCCAAATTTAGGGGGTTGGGGGGATACGTATGGGAAAAGACGAACTCCCATCTGAGCCAAATTTGAGGGACGGCTGGTGAGGTTGCCCTGGCATTAAAACCCTGGCATTAGGCATAGCGGCGTTTTCACCATAGCTATCAATTCCTTGTGGCTAGATTGTGTCATTAATTTTCGATTTTTGCCAAAACTTTAGCTTTTTTTAATATCTACTTGTTTAAAATATCGCTAAATTTAAATGCTATTGTAATTAATGATACAAAGCCCGACAAAATCGGTTCTAGCGACGGGGGTAGTGCTTAATTATTTCTTAAGATTTAATCAATATCAAACAAGGTTTTCTGCTTTTTAAGACAAATCTTGGGTATTTATCATCAATGTTTTTTCCCTACGCCCGTATTCTATCAAGATATCTTGACGAATGACGACTGGTCCAGGTCTAGCATTTATCGCCGCTACAAATAATTTTCAGTGAAGCTTAGGGCAATTTTTTCGCCACAGATTTCTGGCAATTAAAGCCATTCCCATTTGCCTTCATCTTTGGGGATCGCTGATTGGGTAAGGGATTAATCGGGATCGGTGGCATGCCATGGCGATCGCCCTAATCACCACTGTTAAGGTAAATCCGTTCTGCCACTTGCTTTAAACGCCGCAGTTGGGATCGCATATCGTTACTGGTTAATTTGGCAGCAAAAACCTGAAACCCCCAACCTACCATGGGGTTAGGAATGGTAAATTCAAAACGATTCAACAAATAGGTTCCCTGGGGGATCGGTTGACATTCCCAGCGATCCCGCCCTTCAAAAAAGCCACTAAACTCCCATATCACTAACCCCGGCGATCGCCCGACCACGACACTTTTGAGGGTGGGTTGCACCATGGGAATATCAATCACAAAGCGGCTCCTCGCACCGATTGCCGTAGACCAGTCCCCAACGGGTTCACAGCGCAGCAGGGGATTTAGCCATTGATGCATTAAATCTAGATCCGTAAAACAGCGCTCAACGGTGATGGCACTGGCATTAATTTCAATACTTTGCTCAAAAATCACGGGCAGGTTATCGGCAGGGAGAAAATGGGAACGGCGCCCAATCTAGGGGCAATGACACCACGGCAACGTTCTTCAGTATACGCGCAAGCCCCAATGGGAAAAAACATGGCGTTGTTCTCCACGAACCAGAGACAGCCCCAAAACCCTAGCTCCACCATGAGACAGTGGATGTAAGCTGAAAGGTAAATACCCCAGTTAATGGGCTTTAGGGGATACATTGGGTGGCCACCGCGTCTTCCTCCCATAACAAACTGTGAGCACGACGTTTAGTTGACCTATTATGGTTTGGTCGATTTCCCATAGCAACCATGGCAAGTTGGGAAAGGATCGGTGTAAATCAGGGGAACATCAGCGTTAATAATTGAACTTAATCTTGGTTCTTGGCAAAATTCACCATAACCTATCTGGCTTCCTAATGGTTCCCACCTTTTCCATCGTTATTCCCCTCTACAACAAAGCCACTGCTGTCAGCGATACCTTGGCATCAGTTTTGGCGCAAACCCTGACTGACTTCGATGTTCTTATCATTGACGATGGTTCCACCGATGGCAGTGCCGATGTTGTGAAGGCGTGGTTGAAATCCACCGGGGATAACCGTTTTCAATGTCTGCCCCAAGGCAATGCCGGGGTGTCTGCAACCCGCAATCGGGGCATCGAATTAACCCAGGCCGACTATTTGATTTTTTTAGACGCCGACGATCTGTGGGCACCGACCCATTTAGCTCATATCCAGGCTTTAATCAACCAATTTCCCCAAGCAGGGGCCTATGCCACGGCCTTTGTGGAAGAGGTTCAAGATGATCAGGGGAACTCCCACACTTTCCCCCACCGCATTTACGGTTTAAACGATCAGCCGGTGTTGGTGAACAACTATTTTGAAGTGGCTTCCCGGG
>JBJOGT010000072.1:0-7083 GCA_046048115.1 Cyanobacteriota bacterium
ATTGTTAGTTTTAATGTGGGATTTCAGACACACTAAAATGTTCGATTTCATGCTAAAAAATATATTATTAGTTCACAATTAAGGAAACTGGTCAGTGTGAAGTTCTGAGGCAAGCAAGGAAAGATAGTCTATAAAAGCTAAAGTAATTTTAACTTTTGCGCTGACTTTAATACGTAAGACAAGCTAGGATAGTTTTAGTAAAATCGACATTATTCAACCGAACAAGTGGCATGGGGCATTGGGAACCAGGTAAAACCATACAAAATGGCCGTTATATCATTGCCAAAGTTTTGGGATATGGTGGGGCGGGCGTTACCTATTGCGCCCAAGAACGACCTGATAAACAGTGGGTAGCCATTAAAACTCTCAATGCCTTGATGCAGACTCGCCGGGATTTTGCCAAGCATCAGGAACGTTTTATTCAAGAGGCATTTCGTTTAGCGAAATGTAGTCACAAGCATGTGATCCGGGTAGATAATATCTGTCAGGAAGAGTCTCTTTGGTGCATGGTGATGGAATATATTTCCGGCGGCAATCTCCACCAACACACCAAAGTCAGTAAAGGGTTATCGGAAAGGGATGCTCTGCGCTACATCGAGCAAATTGGCTCAGCATTGGATTATGTTCATCAACAGGGGTTTTTGCATCGGGATGTGAAACCGGCCAACATCATGATTCGCCCCCATAGCCAAGAGGCGGTGTTGATCGATTTTGGTCTGGCACGGGAATTTGTCCAAGATGAAATACAGGTTCATACCAATTCCCGCACCGAATCCTTTGCACCGTTGGAACAATACGAAAAACGGGCGAGGCGGGGGGCTTACACTGATGTTTATGCCCTAGCGGCGACTTTATATTATGTTCTGACGCTGCAATTACCTTTCCCGGCTCCGTTCCGTAAACAAGGGGCTACCTTAATTCCTCCAAAGCACCATAACTCGAACATTAGTGATCGGGTCAACCAGGCTATTTTACGAGGGATGGAATTGGCCCCTGGCGATCGCCCGGAATCCATTCTTGCTTGGTTAGGATTATTGACGCCAGCCAGTGTTGTTGCCCCTCCCATTGCCCCATTGCCTGTTCCAGTTGTTGAGTCAGTGGTTGCACCAGTTGTCCTTGATTTCCCAGAGCCGAAACCCTCCCTTCCCAGATCTCGAATCCGACGCCCAGGGGTGGGCATTGATCAGGATTTCAGTGACCCCATTGTGACCTCAGCCCCCACAATTCTCCCTGACCAAACGCCCCCTCTACCATCGCCCCCATCGCCTAAACCCGCTATTTCTCCAAGACCAACCCGTCACAATTCCCCTGAAACGCTCCATCCTGTCCACCTTGTTAATCTCCATTCCACCACCGAAATTAACCTGACTTTGCTGCAAACCTACATTGGAGAGGCCAAGTTTAAGGAGGCTGATCAAGAAACGGCTAAAATTTTGCTCACATTGGCTAAGCGAGAATCTCGCGGTTGGTTAGACAAAGAGCAGGTGGAAAATTTAGCCTGTGAAGCACTACTCACATTGGATCAGCTTTGGGCTCAGGGAACGAATGGCCGCTTTGGTTTTAGTGTGCAGAAAAATCTCTATTGGGAACTCCAGGGGAGTTTCGACCATGATCCTGAAAGTTGGCGGACGTTTTGCAACCGGGTTGGTTGGCGCAAAAATAATCGTATGGTGAATTATAAGGATCTCAATTTCACCATCTGGGCTCCGGAAGGGCATTTACCCATGATGGGTTTTCAGTTTTGGGGCTTTCGTCAGTGGTTTGAGGTGCTTTGTTATCGCCTTAATCATTGCCAGATTTAGGGCAATGGAGACGGTTGCGAGACGATATAACCGAACGCTGCTAGACGGTTTTCCCCTTGGGTTCCCCCTTAACACTCCGTTACAATCAGGTCATATAAAGCCTCAGATTAAGGAGGCAGGCAAGTTATGAACAACAACATCCGTGTCGGTAGTTTATTTGGTATTCCTTTCTACATTAATCCGTCGTGGTTTTTGATCCTGGGTTTGGTGACTGTGACCTACGGGCAGGATCTGGCTCGCTTTCCCCAATTGTCCGGTGGTTTGCCCTGGCTGCTGGGTTTGGTGACGGCGTTACTGTTATTTGCGTCGGTGCTGGCCCATGAATTAGGTCATAGTTTGGTGGCGATCGCCCAGGGAATTGAAGTGAAATCAATCACCCTATTTTTATTCGGAGGCTTGGCCAGTCTGGAAAAAGAATCCAATACCCCTTGGCAAGCCTTTGCGGTGGCGATCGCCGGGCCAGCGGTGAGTTTATTGTTATTTGTCCTACTAACCTTCCTCGGTTCCCAACTCCCTCTCCCTGTGCCGGGGCAAGCCATCATTAGCTTACTTGGACTCATTAACCTTGCTTTAGCCCTATTTAACCTAATCCCCGGTTTACCGCTGGACGGGGGGAACGTACTGAAATCCCTGGTGTGGCAAATCACCGGCAATCAAAATAAAGGAATCTTGGTGGCCAGTCGTGTAGGTCAAGGATTCGGTTGGACGGCGATCGCCATTGGGAGTTTAGGGATTTTGAATATCCTACCCATCGGGAGTTTTTGGACGATATTAATTGGTTGGTTCCTGTTACAAAATGCGAGTTCCTCTGCCCGGAACGCCCAAGTTAAAGACCAAATGGAAGCTTTCACCGCCGCCGATGCGGTCATTCCCAACAGTCCAATCATTCCAGCAGGATTAAATATTCGGGAATTCGCCAATGATTACGTGATCGGCAAAACCCCTTGGCGACGTTTTCTCGTCATTGGTGCGGATAATCAACTGCTGGGGCTATTAGCCGTCGATGATATCAAACACGTTCCCACTTCCGAGTGGCCCCACACCAATGTTGATACATTAATGAAATCATCCCAACAATTAACCACCGTCACCGCTGACCAGTCTTTGTTTGAAGTGGCCCAACTATTGGATCAACAAAAACTGTCAGAATTGCTAGTAGTCAAACCGTCGGGAGAAGTGTTGGGACTATTAGAAAAAGCGTCGATTCTCAAATGCTTGCAGGCATCCGTGGCGTAGGGCAGTTCAATAAATTTAGGGGTTACGCATTGACAAAATTCGATTACTACTATTAAGCGAAGATATCTTCCATAGCATGGTCGAGAATTAATTGGCGGACAACTGGTACAAAAAACTGTCTCGATGTCTCCATCAAATACGGAGGGAATATCAGTAAAATCTATACCGTGTTTACGAAGATTAGTAAGTCGTTTTGCTTCATTCCATTGATATTCCATCACTGAACGACTTTTACAACGCTTTATTGTAGTTGCAAATTATTGTCACTGCCACACTCGAAGTTACAGCGATCGCACTTTACATTTACTCAAGAGAAAAGGGGCTTTTAACTTCTCTTAAAAATTGCGTTATTAAGATCGGCGATCGCCCACAAGTTCACCATTTATTTGGCTACGAACTGGCTGCGGATTCCCTATCTGCATCCAGACAAGCAAACGATTGAGCGGCAAAAAAGACTGCATCATCATTATTCCAATTGCCATAGTTTCCACTCGGACTCAGGCTTGCTGAAAGGTACTCAGATCTTTCCTTGGCTGAAAGTTGTTTGAACTGTCTAAGAAGTGTTACAACTGCTTCACCCATGGCTTCAACTGATCGCTTGTAGATTATCTTCTGCCCACTAGGGTAATATGGCGATCGCCTTAGTAAACTTTATCCGACAGGAGTTAGGAGAATGAGGAAAAAGAGAATCAAAATGATGATTAACCCAAGGTAAACGGAGGGGAAGGAGATGGTTGAAGCCAGACTCACTTTATCGCATACCAACCTCCTTAAAACGCTGCTGGATAAGTCACTTACAAGCACTTGCAACGGGTAAGCATAGGTAATTAGAGCCGTGGGTGTATTACTCAAGGCACCGTTTACAATCAAAATAAGATCCAAGAACACAAATGATACGTTATTGCTTCCCAAATGGAAAATTGCAGCAATGTCCACAATGCGGATCAATATTGATCGCCGTTCGCGTCCTGACGTTTGCGTTCTAACCTTGTCGCAACCAACCCAAGGTTCCACCGATTAAAATGATGATGCCAAAGGCTAAACGGTACCACACAAAAATCCAGGTACTGCGTTTCTGCAAAAATTTAATCAACCAGGCGATCGCCAGATAGGAAAAGACGGCGGAGGAAATCACCCCCATTAGCAAGGGCAAAATCGCATCACCACTGAGATTCGTATCTAGCACCCCTTTTAATTCCACCAACCCCGCCAAAGTAATGGCCGGAATGCCCAACAAAAACGAAAATCTGGCCGCTGCTGCCCGTTCCAAATTAATAAATAAGCCCGCCGTTAGGGTCGATCCTGACCGTGAAACCCCTGGAATTAGAGCTAAGGATTCCGCACAGCCCATGAGTACCCCGTCCTGCCAGCGTAATTTTTCAAAGGGACGACGGTGGGTTCCCACTTTTTCTGCCAACGCTAACAGCAAAGCCATCACAATGGAAGCAACGGCGATCGTGGTCATGCTGCGGAGGGGAGAATTATCCAAATCTGGGATAAATAATTTCATCAGCAAGCCAAAGAAAACAATGGGTAACGTACCAATGACAATACCTAGGGCTAATTTAAACTCAAAGGAATTATAGTTTTTCGTTTTAACTGCCTTAATAATCCCTTGGGTAATGGTGCTTAAATCCTCCCAGAAGTACCACAACACCGCCGCAATACTACCCAGTTGAATTACCGCTGTAAATGCCACCCCCGGATCGCCCCAGCCCAGGGCCACCGGTACAACTTTCAGGTGGGCAGTACTACTGATGGGTAAAAATTCCGTCAATCCCTGCACCAATCCCAAAATCAAGGCCTGAAAAATGGTGACGTTTGTCCCCGTCGCTGCTTCAATCGGTACAGCGGGAATGGCCGGCTGGGCCACGCCCCAAGCTTGGTGGTATAAAACGGCGATCGCCGTACTGAGGCTCAGGGCACTAAGAAAATTGAGTTGGCGGGGGGACATTAAAACTCAGTGAATGAAATGATCTCAAAGATTTTAGCCTATCGTGTCCAGGGCATTGAGGGAATTGAACGAATTGCGGCGATCGCCTAGGGCATGGGGCAGGGCGTCAAAGTTAGGGTTGTTAGGTTACTAAGAAAGTCGTCACGCTAATTGGCATCCCCCTGGAACATGATCCAAGACAGGAAGAAATTGCCAATAAAAATGGTGAGCAGAGAGGTAACCACGGCGGTGGTGGTGGATTCCCCGACCCCTTTCGCGCCCCCGGTGGTGGTTAAGCCCCAATTACAACCAATAATGGCAATAATTACCCCGAAAATAACCGATTTAATTAGGGCACTAAATACATCCCACAGTTCCGTAAAAGCTTGCACCGAATTGAGAAAAATCCCCGGATTGACCCCATACATACTGCTCGAAACCAATAGACCCCCCGCCATGCCCACAAACAGGGCTAGAGCCGTTAACAACGGCAACATCAACGCACAGGCAATCACCCGAGGGACGACCAGATAATCAATGGGATCGGTTTTGAGCATATACAATGCATCCAATTGTTCCGTTACCCGCATGGTGCCAATTTCGGCGGCAAAGGCCGATCCCACCCGCCCCGCAATGACCACCGCTGTTAGAACAGGAGCCAATTCCCGTGATAGGGACAAGGCCACCACGCCGCCAATGGTCGTTGTTGCCCCATATTCAATAAATTCCCGCGCAATTTGAATGGTGTAAACCATGCCCACAAAAGCGGCCGTTACCACGGCGATCGAAATTGACTCTGGCCCCACACTATTCATTTGCTCAACGGTATTACGGCGATGGATGCGACCCTGCAAAATATGCAAAAAAACCTGGCCTAGTAAAAACCAGGCGGCAATCAACCGTTGAAACCACAGGTGAAAATTACGGTGTAACCGTTGATCTGGCATAGGGCAGGGGGAGGTTAATTTTTGGCGTTACGCTCAACCCGGAACCGTTCCACCGAGGTCAACAAATCTCGGGAAATCGACACTAGGGTTTGTAACGATCCTGCCACCCGTTGGGATTCTTGGGAGGTTTCTTGGGCGGTTAACTCAATGGATTGCATGACGTTAGAGACTGCGCCCGAGTTTTCCTGTTGCTTGACCGTATCGGCGGTAATCGATCGCACCAGGGTATTAATGCGATTGGATACTTCGATAATGTCCTCTAGGGCTCGTTTCGACTGCTCCGATTTGTCTGTTACGTCAATCACCTGTTGAATCCCTTCTTCCATGGCCGTCATTACTGACCCTGTCTCACTTTGAATTTGTAAAACGATTTGTTCAATTTCCTTTAACGATTTCGCCGAACGATCCGCCAACTGCCGGACTTCGTCTGCCACAATGGCAAAACCCCGCCCCGCTTCCCCTGCCCTTGCCGCTTGGATAGACGCATTCAATGCCAAAAGGTTGGTACGGGAAGCAATTTGGGAAATCACCGCCACAATTTTGGAAATTTCTTGGGAGGCTTCCGCCAAGCGTTTCACTTTCCGCGCCGTTTCCGAAACCGTTTCCCGAATCTGCAAAATCCCGCCCACCGTCCTTTCCACCGCTTCTCCCCCTTTAAGGGCGGTTAGGGATGAGGTATGGGCCACTTCCTCCGCTTCCCGGGCATTCTCCGCCACCCGTTCAATGGATTCGGTCATTAACTGGACGGAGTTGAGGGTCACCGCCAATTCTTCCGCCATCCGCAACGCATCGCTGGAGTTATTGCGGGCAAAGGATTCACTATCTTTGCAATTGTTATTCACCTGTTTGGCGGCATTTTTTACTTGCAAGACGATTTCCCGTAGGTTTTGAATGGTGAGGTTAAAGGCATCGGCCACCGCCCCCAGTTCGTCGGCGGTAACTTCTGCTTGGACGGTTAGATCCCCCCGAGAGGCCCCTTCCACGTCATCCAGTAAGCGAATTACCTGGCGTTGCAGTTTTTCCCGGACTTTTTCCGTGGTGGCTGCCCGTTCCTGGGCTTCGCTGGTGGCGGTTAAAATCACCTGGGAAATATAATTAAACCGCTGAGTTAGGGCCCCTAATTCATCCTCGGAACGTACTTTTGCCCGGACGTTAAAGTTCCCTT
>JBJOGT010000073.1:0-6203 GCA_046048115.1 Cyanobacteriota bacterium
CGGCTATTCCTCAAAGGAATTGCGGTGCAAATCACCCAAACCTTGGATGAAGACACAGCCCGAATGGTGGCTGAATCCTTTGAAGTGGCAGTAGAAACCCCTGAAAAAATGGCTGCTGCCACCAAAGTTACTGAAATGTTGGACGTGGAAGACCTAGAAAATCTAATCCGTCGCCCGCCCGTTGTTACCATCATGGGACATGTTGACCATGGTAAAACCACGCTTCTGGATTCCATTCGTAAAACCAAGGTCGCCCAAGGGGAAGCCGGGGGCATTACCCAGCATATCGGTGCCTATCATGTTGAAGTTGAACACAATGGTAAGCCAGAGCAAATTGTCTTCCTAGATACCCCTGGGCACGAAGCGTTCACCGCCATGCGAGCACGGGGGGCGCGAATTACCGATATTGCTATCCTAGTAGTCGCGGCGGATGATGGTGTTCAACCCCAAACCCGAGAAGCTATCAGTCATGCCCGGGCCGCTGGTGTACCGCTGATTGTGGCCATTAACAAGGTTGATAAGCCGGAAGCCAATCCTGACCGGATTAAACAAGAATTATCCGAATTGGGCTTGTTGTCCGAAGAATGGGGCGGCGATACCATTATGGTTCCCGTCAGTGCCTTACAAGGGGAAAACTTGGATACCCTGCTAGAAATGATTCTGTTGGTTTCTGAGGTGGAAGAACTCGTTGCCAATCCGAATCGTCTTGCTAAAGGAACGGTCATTGAAGCTCACCTAGACCGGACTCGGGGCCCCGTTGCCACCCTCCTAATTCAAAACGGAACGTTGCGGGTTGGGGATGTGATCGTGGTCGGTGCGGTCTACGGTAAAATCCGGGCCATGATTGATGACCGGGGTGATAAGGTCGAAGCCGCTAGTCCTTCTTTCGCGGTTGAAATTTTGGGTTTAGGGGATGTTCCCGCTGCGGGGGATGAATTTGAGGTCTTCACCAATGAAAAGGATGCCCGTCTACAGGCGGAGGCCCAAGCAACGGTAGACCGCAACACGCGACTCCAGCAAGCGATGTCTTCCCGACGAGTGACCCTCAGCAGTATCTCTGCCCAAGCCCAGGAGGGAGACCTGAAAGAACTCAACCTGATTCTCAAAGCCGATGTTCAAGGATCGGTGGAAGCAATTGTGGGCGCCCTTCAGCAGTTGCCCCAAGGGGAAGTTCAAATTCGGGTATTGTTGGCATCCCCCGGGGAAGTGACGGAAACGGATGTGGACTTAGCGGCCGCCAGTGGTGCCATCATTATTGGTTTCAACACTACGCTAGCTAGTGGTGCTCGTCAGGCAGCGGATCAAGAAGGGGTTGACATCCGGGAATACGACATTATCTATAAACTTCTAGATGATATCCAAGGGGCGATGGAAGGTCTTCTTGATCCTGAAGAGATTGAATCATCCTTGGGAGCGGCGGAAGTTCGTGCGATATTCCCCGTGGGTCGGGGCAACATTGCGGGGTGTTATGTCCAATCAGGCAAAATCATCCGTAACCGGAATCTGCGAGTTCGTCGAGGCGGAGAGGTGGTCTTTGAAGGTACCATTGATTCCCTCAAACGGATGAAGGAAGATGCCCGGGAGGTTAATGCTGGTTATGAGTGCGGCATTGGCTCGTCCAAATTTAATGACTGGAAGGAGGGCGATATCATCGAAGCTTATGAAATGTCGATGAAACGTCGCACCCTGGCAACCTAAGTAAGGATTTGTTGGGAATATTGCTGCTGGTAACGGGGGGAATCGGCGATCGCCGGTTTAGATGCGCCGATTATCCCTTACGGCCAGCATTTTTTGGGGATTGCCCAAGGGAAAATGCCAATGATTTTATTGCAATTTAGTACATCTCACTATTGCCGTAAAGCCCGCCTGGCCCTCGGTTACAAAGGCATTGATTACCGCGTTAAAAACCTAACACCGGGGCTTCATGCCCTCCAACTTAAGCCCTTAACGGGGTACACCACAGTTCCGGTTTTATGCCCAGAATTACCGGGAAAACCGGAGTATATTGGCGACTCTAGCCGCATTTTTCGATTTTTGGAGAAAATTAACTCCGATCGCCCCTTATTTCCCGTAGATCCTGAACAACGGTTAAAGGTCGAGTGGTTAGAGGATTGGCTGGATGAAAGCATTGGTACGGCCACCCGTTTTGTCTATTACGATTATCGGGCCGGGGAAGGTAAGGCCATCGACCCTTCATTTTCTAGTCAGATGGTTATCCAGGTGGTACGCCGACAATACGGTATTAATCTTGCCACAGTGGCATTGGCACGGGATCGCTTACAACTGGCCTTTGAGGTGCTCGCGTCCTGGAAAGATCAAGATTATTTAAACGGCGATCGCCTGACCATTGCCGATGTCACCGCCGCTGCGTTACTCAGTCCGTTGGCGCTCATCCCGGAATATCGACGGTTAGTTCCCTGGCTGTTTGAGAGAATTAAAGCGATTCATGCCCTATGTGGTGAGCCTCTGCCCCCGGGGTTGGCCTAATCATTTCAAGATTTGCCAAAGGGCCGTGCTAGGGGTTCACCGATAAAAATTCCTTGCCCCGGCCAAAAAACGCTCTGCCAATAACTTTCTAACAGGGTTGCCCCACTTAAATAGGCCTTCATTAAGCTGGGGACATGGGGAAATTTTTGGGGAAAATTACAGGGTTCTTCCACCGTGCCATAACTCCCCGTTGCCCCGGCTTCAAGCCAACGTAAACTACTCATTTGACCTTTGCCATTTAACACGCCCCCAAAAGAGGTTAAGTGATCGGCGATCGCCCCTGGCCGAAATTGTAGGGTTTCTAATTTTTCCACCTTGGGTAATCCCGTAAAATAAAACATGACATCTCGACGGTTGGCTAAGACATTACCTTCGATAATTTCGACCTTAAATTGAGTGCCAAAGGTCGCCCTGGTTTCGCCAAACGTTACTGAACGGACATTCCGGGCTTTGTCTTTGGTGACTAATAAGTAGGCAGTTCCTCGGGGACGACTACCGTCGGCATGAACCCCCCGATCAATAAGGGCTTTAGCCTCCGCAAAGTTTTTGCCTGCAATCATCATCGTTGGGCGGACTTGAAAATCTCGATAGGGACGATGACTCGGATTTTGAAAATAGGCATTGGGGGCCGTTGGTTGACAACCCTGGGCACAATAAACAGGATCATATCCCAAGGCAAAGGCACTGGTAATGGACATGCATTGCACCCGAAAGGGAGCAGTCCAGGTTAAGGCAAAGCCCTGGATATTGCTGGAGAGTTGTTTATCAACTTGGGCTTGGATTTGTTGAAATTGTTCGGGGGAAATTTGGTTTTTGGTCGGCGGAAACGACACGCGGATGATATTTTGATTGGGAATTCCCCGTCGTTGTTGATAGTATTTCCCCACCTCTACGCTTAAGGGATCTTTTTCGTTAATAATTACCCCTAGGTTTTGGGCGGTGAAACGGCGATCGCCCCGGAAGTCAGCCTGGGCTAACCAATTGCATCCCGATAGGCACCAGAGCATGAGCGCGATTAGGCCAGAACGGAGGGGGAATAGGGGAAAGCAACGAAAAATTTTCACAATTTACGAATGGTAGGGGGCAGGGTATTCTTGACAATAATCATAATTCTTACCGCCATCTGCTTTTCCTAAGATTGCTCTCATTCGTCCCTTAATTGCCCCTAAACCAATGACAAGTCCTTCTCCTCAATTTATTCCTGTTATTCTCGCTGGCGGTAAAGGGGAACGATTTTGGCCCCTCAGTCGCAAACAACGTCCCAAACAGTTTTTATCTCTGGATGGTTCTGGGGTTAGTTTGTTGCAAGCGACGGCTGATCGTCTTCTGGGAATTGCTGGGGGCTGGGAAAATTTATGGGTGATTACCGCTGCACCGATCGCCACAGGTATTGGGGAACAATTGCCGGAATTACCCTCGAACAATTGTCTAATCGAACCGGAAGGAAAAGACACGGCCCCCGCTGTGGCCTGGGCTAGTTTGGAAATTGCTAAGCGTTACGGCGACGATGCCATTATTGGTTTCTTCCCTGCGGATCACTGGATTGGGGATCAACCTGCCTATGAACAGACCCTTTCAGCGGCGATCGCCTTCGCCCAAAACCAGGATGCCATTGTTACCCTCGGCATTCAACCCAATAACCCCGCCACTGGCTACGGCTACATCGAGCAGGGGGAATTAAGCACCGAAATCAACGACTTACCGGTCTACAAAGTCAACCGATTTACTGAAAAACCCGACCGAGAAACTGCCCAAACATTCCTCGACAGTGGCTGTTTTAGCTGGAACAGTGGGATGTTCATTTTTCGGGCCGGGGTGGTGTTGGCAGAACTCGCTCACCACGCACCACAACTGCTAGACACCCTCAAACAAGAGGGAGCAGATGGTTATGCCCACCTCGAAAAGAAAAGTATTGATTATGTTTTGATGGAAAAAACCCAACTCGCCTACGTTTTACCTGCCAATTTCGGTTGGGATGACCTAGGAGATTGGAATGCCCTTGAAAGATTGTTTCCCGACACCCCGGAGAATGTAGTCCTAGCTAACCATGTGGGACGGGATACCAGCGGTTGTATTATTTATGCAAAGGATGACCAAGAAGTCATCGCCACCATTGGTCTGCAAGATGTGGTGATTGTGCGGGAAGGTAACGCTACCTTGGTAGTTCATAAAGACTCAACCCAGGATATTAAGTTATTACTCAAGCAATTACAGGCGGAAGAGAAATATCAGTCCCTTCTGTAGGGCATGGCACAATTGGGATTTTCCCCCCTCACCCAAGATGGCAACAGGGGGTTGATTAGAATAGATGTCAGCCCATCGCCTACCAATGAAGAAAAGAAGAAGCCAAAGAACCAAAGACAGCTTGAGGTTTTGTGATACGCTAACCCAGATAAACCTTGATTGTTAGATTAAAAAGAGGACTACTATGCGTATTGGGCTGTTATTTGGGGGGTGCTCTGGGGAACATGATGTTTCGATTAATTCCGCCAGGGCGATCGCCAATGCCCTATACAGTGGCCAAAATGCCGTAAGATACAAAGTTACTCCATTTTACATCAAAAAAAATGGCGTCTGGGCGAATCATTTAACCTCCGAAGCCGTGCTAGAACAAGGCGTTGCCTTACCAGATGAAGCGGTATTTCCTTTCCAGCGGTGGCAATTTCCCCTAGAGGCCGCCGATATAGACGTTTGGTTCCCCATTCTCCATGGCCCCAACGGCGAAGACGGCACGATTCAGGGCTTGTTAACCCTTATGCAGGTGCCCTATGTGGGTAGTAGCGTCCTTGGTTCCTGTGTCGGCATGGATAAATTAGCGATGAAAATGGTCTTTGCCCAGGCTGGATTACCCCAGGTTGACTATGTCGGGGGGGAACGAAGCCAAATTTGGTCAAATCCCTGTGTTTTTCCCAAAGTTTGTGATGACATCGAAGCCCAGGTGGGCTATCCCTGTTTTGTCAAACCAGCCAATTTAGGTTCGTCGGTGGGCATTGCGAAGGTTCGTAACCGGGGTGAACTGGAAGCTGCGTTAGACAATGCCGCCAGTTACGATCGCCGCATTATTGTGGAAGCGGGGTTAGGGGATATCCGGGAAGTGGAATGCGCGGTATTGGGCAATGAAAACCCCAAGGCCTCGGTGATTGGCGAAATTAGTTATGATGCTGACTTTTACGATTACGAAACTAAATATACGGATGGACGGGCCCAACTCCATATTCCCGCCGATTTACCCGCCGCTGTGGTGGAACAGTTACAAACCATGGCCATTCAAGCCTTTAAAGCAGTCAACGCTACGGGATTAGGACGTTTAGACTTTTTTTACCAAGCCACTACAGGCAAGATTGTGATTAATGAAATCAATACCCTACCCGGTTTTACGGCGTTTAGTATGTATCCCCAACTCTGGCAAGCCTCCGGTATCCAATTTCCCGACTTAGTCGATCAACTCATTCAATTGGCGATCGCCTACCATGCCAAACCGAATTAAGACCATTTCAATTGGTTAAACTACGATTAGTGAATTGACGGTTAGTTAGTTGTCCTGAAGATTTGTTTTGCATCCTGAAACGCCATCGGAAAAATCCCTTATTAGCCTCGGATTCCATGCTTTGTCCGATCCTATCCGCCTGCAAGTATTAACTCTGATTCAAGATCAAGAGCAATGCGTTTGTGACCTGTGTGATCAATTGGACATTAGCCAATCAAAATTATCCTTT
>JBJOGT010000074.1:0-12225 GCA_046048115.1 Cyanobacteriota bacterium
AAATCAGTCTTTCCAAAAGTGAACTTAATCTAGCCTTAGAAAATGCTAAAAAAGCCTTAAAAATATTAGATATACAGTTATATGATTGTTTATCTCACGAAATAATTATTGTAACTACTCAGGCTGAGGTAGTGGAGATTGAGGATTGCCGGCAAATAGGTTGAACAGAGCATCCAAAACATTGAGACCCTGCTTGCGTAAGGTAGCGAGATAGCCTCGAATGCGACAGAACTGCCTAGCCCCATCCGCGGAGCGAAAAGTACCCGAAATTTTCTGCTTGAGTTTCATCATGCGCAGGTCTCTCTCGGCTTGATTGTTGTCAAAGGGGAGAGTGAAATCCTGCATAAAAGCAAGTACAGACTCTTGGTGCGTTCGTAAACGTTCCAGCAAATTACGGGGAGGAGAACGCTTGGGTCGTCCCCGTTTTCTGGCTCTAGTCTTAACAACCTCGGGGAGGGGATTGGCGGCAAATCCTTCCTCTAAAATGGCTTGATAGCGAGCCTCAAGAACAGCTAAGTCCCCAGAGGGTAAGGCGATTATTCCCTGGGCTTTGAGGGTTTCAACCCAGTGGTGAATACTCACCAACAACACACTCATCTGAAAAGTCCATGGCTGCTCATACTGCTCTAGGATGTACTGCAACTCTCTAAGGTGGTGGGCGTTACACAGAACATGCTCACAGTTATACCCCTGGTAGCTTTGCCAGCCATCATGTACGGCATGACCCTTAAACTCTGGCAAAATTCCCATCTCATCCATGGCCTCTCGACCCCGTTTGTTATGTACAAAGTAGTAGGTCAGCCCGTCGGTTGCCGCTACATGCAGCCACCACAGTTTCTTGTTGACCCGCAGTCCAGTTTCGTCAAAGTTAACCACTTTCGAGTCTTGGATGGCTTGCTCAATCTCCGATTCGATGCTGGCAAGACACTCAAAACACTGCTCTCTATTGGTATAAAGGGTTCCTTCGGAGACCCTCACCCCTAACAGGTCTGTGAGGACCTCACACACTCGATTCGATGGCAACAACTGACCTTCCATCAGATACACCATCATGCTTTTCAGCCGCGGACCGTACTGCACCACTGTCTTGGCTTCTGGCGGAAAGATTCCCTTGTTCACTTTTCCACAATGGGGACAACTTTTCACTTCAATTTGATGCTCAGTGACCTTTAGCTCTATCGGCGGTAGGTCTAATACTTGACGGGCCATGACCTCTTCCACTCCTACCCCGGCCAATGAGTTTCCACACTCACTACACATTTCCACCGGGTGACCCTCTACCACATCGGGTTCACTCTGCCATTCTAGGGTTTGCCCACGATGACCCTTTTGCCCTCCCGATGGCTTTTCACTTTTTCGCCTTAAACTTTTTGTCCGTTTGCCCAATCCATCACTGGTGGGGGGTTTACTACTGTTGTGACTGTCTTTGCTCAAACGCCCTTCTAGTTCTTTGACTTTCCTTTCCAGTCCCTGGAGGCGCTCCACCAACTGGGTGACTAAATTCACCACTGCGGCTTCTCCCTGGGCGTAGATACCCCGGATTTTCTCTTCACTCAGTTCCACGCTACGATTGGAGTTACTCATCCTCATCGGCCTCTTTTGCCTCTCTTTCATTACCATAACTCATTTCTCTGCTCTTCCTCTCGGTACAATGATTCTTTGCCGCCTAAGTAGTTACGAAAAGCTTATGAATTCAAAGAATCATTTCGTGCGATATATGAAGATAAAAAAGGACGGGAGGAAGGAAAAATAGCAATCCTAGACTGGTTAAAAAATGCCTGTGAAGTTTATGGTAGTGTGATTGGCACGATTCGCAATCATTTAGATTATATTTGTAATTATTTCTTGAACCGAACAACTAATAGTCCAATGGAGGGAATTAATAACCGCCTTAAGCTTATTAAACGTCAGGCTTATGGATTTCTTAACTTGGAAAATATGCGACGACGGTTTTTAGCTTGCTTTTCAACATAAGTTTTTATTATCACTCTTTGGTCGGGAGAGCCTTCATAACGAACTTAGCAACAGCAATGATGGCTTTATCTTAGTTTATAGAGCGCGTAAGATTGTGCCCGAAAAAAAATCTCCCCGTTAGGGAAGAGTCAATGGAATGCTTGATTTTTTAGGGAATGATTGTGATCATTAATTATTTGTTTGCTGCCAATGGAGCACGGATTGATAACACCATCGCAATAGGGTCACGCCCAGGGTTAACTTGACCAATTCTAAGCCCCAGTAAGCCCAATGTAAGGGCATCATGGTGGGGGGCATTTCCCCAGTCCCATTAAAACAGGTCATCTCAAAGCCTAGATTGGTAATGGCCGGGGTCAAACCATAGGTGTAAATAAGGGCGATCGCCAGCAGTAAAACTGCAAAAATGCCGCTTAACCGTTGACTGGTATTTTGGAAAAAACCCTGTTGTTGTAAATAAAAACAACCCGATAAAACAATGCTAGCAAAGAGCATTTCTAAGTGATTAAAAATTGAAAATAGCAAATGTCCTGCGTTAATAAAACTCGGTTGGGACATCATTCCGGCGGCGGATAAACTCGGAACGACCAAGAGATCCACCACTAAGCTGCTACTCAGCCATAGTCCCAGGGTACCCATTACGAATAAGGGCCAGTCAATGGCGGCGATCGATAACCTCGCGGTACGATTCATAAACATAACCTCGACGGAGCGTCAATAATTTGAGAATAATGGCAAAAACGCGACGGCTAAAAATTGAAGAACAATAATAATCAATAGAATGATGGCGTTTCTATTTCTATTATTGGCAGTGAGGCTAACCCAGGGGTAAGGATTGAGACGGAACTTTACACAAACCCGAGTTAATTTTGGCTTTTTGCAATGTTTGTTTACGAAGTTTGCCTGTTAATACCGAAATTAACCACGCCATACCCCGGAAAATTGCGATCTTTCCGTTGATTACATTGATTGACTGGTCGATATGACAATATAAACCCCAAAATCAAGGGGTCTGTAGCGGCTGAAACAGTTCAAACGCCTGACGGGTAAAGTGGCGTAACTTTTCGCCAATATCCCGGGCCGGTAAATATTGCCCGACCACCTGCCAATCGTCCACGGTGGATAAGCGCCAGGCCTGTCCCTGATGGTTAATGCCAACGGTTTCAATGCCGATAATTTTGGCGTTTTCTGCTGCGGGATCGGGGTGAAAACGAATTTGAACGAGAATGCTGCGACTTTGGTAACGGGGGCTCCAGCCCGGTAAATGAAAGCCAATATCAATGGAATGGGGATCCACCTGGGATTGGGTGTTGGGGTCCATGCGCCAAGGGGTCAAATCAGCTTTGGCATCGGGAAATTGGGCTTTGAATAAATTGACCACGGCAGCAATTTTGCTGGTAATGAAAAGTCCTTGGGCTTGCTCCGCAGCATTCATTGGCATGTCTCCTAGGGAATATCGGCAAAAAAAGGCATCGGGCTGATGCGTAGGTTGGTAAGGAGTTAGGACATAAAACGGACGAGAAAATGGGACAATTGATAACCCAGAATTGATTTCATAGGATAGCAAACCTCCGTGAAAATTTCCGAAAATACCCTTGATGTGGGACAATTGCGCTGGTTTTATCGCCAAATTCAGTCTTCCCAATCTGCCTCAACAACGCCCCTTGTGTTGTTACATGGTTTACCGTCCCAAAGTTTGAGTTGGACTGGCGTAATGCCATTGTTAGCCGCAAAGGGTTTTACGGCGATCGCCCCGGATTGGGTCGGATTTGGTTTGTCCGCCATGCCCGATCGCCGGGAGTTTGGCTATACAACCGCTGCCTATGAACAAGCATTGGGGGAATTTTTACAGGGATTGCAACTCGACAAAGTTTCCTTAGTGGTGCAAGGCTTTTTGGCCACCGTCGGCATTCAATATGCCCTCAACCATCCCGACCAGATTGATCGTCTCGTTATTCTCAATACCCCCGTGGTGCCCCCAGTTAAGCTCCCCTGGCCGATGCAGCAATGGACGATTCCCTTGGTGGGGGATATGGTCACCCAAGATCCATTAATCATTGACCGCACCTTGGAAAAGGGCAGTGGCTTTGTGATTAGTGATGAGCGGTTAGCTGTGTACCGGCAACCCTGGTTAAAAACCTCCGCCGCTGGCCGGGCTTTGATGGCAGCCACTAAAAACCTGCAACTGCCCAGCCTGTTACCCCTGATTGGCGATCGCCTCCAACATGACTGGGACAAACCCACCTGTTTTATTTGGGGTGCTTTGGATAATTGGTTACCCATTGAACCGATTCAAACCCTGATTCAAGGTCACAGCCATCTGCAATTGGTGACCCTACCGGAGGCGAAGCACTATCCCCAGGAGCATTTTCCCCAGGAAGTGGGTAAAGCCTTGACAACCTTTTTACGGGTCTAACGCTGCAATGAATAATTCACCACTTGGCCAATGACGGCGATCGCCGGGGCGTCAAATTGGGTGTCGTTAATCTGTTGAACAATGGTGTCTAGGGTACCCTTCAATTCAATCTGTTCAGGACAGGTTCCCCACCGAATCAAGGCGATCGGCGTATTGAGGGCCAATCCACCAGTTAGTAACTGGGGAATAATATTGGCTAAGTTATGCACCCCCATATAAACCACGATGGTTTCTGATCCCTGGGCGATCGCCGTCCAATTAATCTCTGGACGATATTTTCCCGCCGCCTCATGCCCCGTCACAAAGGTAACGGAGGAACTATAATCTCGATGGGTAATGGGAATATGGGCATAGGCCGGAGCTGCAATGCCTGCGGTAATGCCCGGAACCACCTCCACTTCTATCCCCGCCAGCACTAATTCCGCCATTTCTTCCCCCCCCCGACCAAAAACAAAGGGATCGCCTCCCTTGAGCCGCACCACCACCCCATAACGTTGGGCCAGTTCAATTAACAAAGCCGTTGTCTCGGCCTGGACTTTTGTATGTCGTCCCCGGCGCTTACCGCCATCGATTCGTTCCGCCTGGGGATTAATCATCGCCAAAATAGCGGGACTAACCAAGGCATCATAGACCACTGCATCGGCATGTTCGAGTAAGGTTTTGCCTTTTAAGGTTAATAAACCCGGATCACCGGGCCCAGCGCCAACTAAATAGACTTTTCCCATAGTTATTTCTAAGCTATCTCAATCAATCTTGCACCAAAAAACGTGAAAAAATACCAAAACACCCAATAGATCAGTCCCAAGCAGTTTCTGTCTTTAGCCTCGATGGAATACCTCTGCGATCAATCGGGCGAGTGCTGGATTTGGGCCGAGGGGTTCTCCGAAATTTAAGTTTAAACCGGGATAGTCCCTCTGCCACTGCGGATGTTTCCTCTGGAGCAAATCGGTCAAACCCCCAGCAAACAAAAAATAAGGCAAAACAACAACCGATTCTCCGCAGCGGATCTGGGATAAAACAACTTCTAGGCTGGGTTCCGTTTTCCAAAAGGCGACTTGGGCGTTTAATTGCTGGGCTAAATCGGCGATCGCCATATTTCCCCCGGGGCGACGACTACCGTGGGCCAAGAGGACTCGTTGGGATGGGGTTTGAGATGGGGTTTGCTGAAAATACTGCTCTAACCAAGGCACCATCGGAGGCAAACTGCCTAAATAGGGGAAAACAATTAACCGACACCGGGAACCCAATCTTTCTTGGGCCTGGTGAATTTCAGCGGGTAAATCTTCGCAGACATGAACCCCAGGGGATAAAAACAAAGGCATAATTTTAACGTCAGTTATCCCCTCATCCATTAAGGGCTGGATAAGTTGAATGATTTGACCATGGAGGGGAAGGGATTGACATTCTAAGTTAGCCCCTAACACTGGCAACGCGGGCTTGGTTAATACCGCAACTCCATTACCTAAATGGGGATAGTCATAACCAGCCCTGACTCGAGCAAGTGTCCCCCTAGACGGTAGGCATGGAGCCTTTAAGACCGCTAAATTTTGCCCCACCAAATAGGCCAGACGTTCGAGGGCAATTTGGGGACGGGGATCACGGCTACCGTGGGCAACGAGTAAATAAGCAGTAGTCAAGGTGGGTCAGGGGCTAACAACGGAGGATACTTCACATATCTTAATCATTCCTGCTGACGGAATGGGTAATCAAAATGGCGAAATTACTTGGGCTGAAGGGGAATTTTGCCTAAAAAATCATGCCATTGACCCCGCACCCTCCCCTGCGACGGGCCAGACAGGGACGCATTGCTGTGGCAAGGGGGACTTAGGATGGCATGATAGATATACCACTCAATCTTGAATAAGAAACCATAGCGATATTTTTTATGGGGTTTGCGGATCTGTCGATTGCGGACATCGCGGCTGAGTATGATCTCACCATTCAGGCGGTTTTCGACCTGTGTGACCAACTCGGCATTACTTACAAAAATCAAGAAACAAATCTAGCCCTAGAGGATGCCAAAGCGGTCATTATGCAAATTTTGCACCGTGCCCAACTTGGTTCTTCCCCTCATCTTGATAAGCTGTGACCCGTTAGCCCTATTCCTTACCGATGCCCTTGTCACCAATCTTGATGGATCTCAATCCCTTGATTGACTTGGCGTGTTGTTTGATTAAAACCCTATTTTTTAAAGATTGAGAGTTTATGAACTTTTTCACCCCTTATTCCAACCGTTTGAGGAGAAACTTTGTGAAACGCTTTTTTTTGGTGGCGATCGCCGCTGTTTTGTTCTTATTTAACCTTGCGACCGGCAGCGCCAACGCCGTGGAATTAACCGAAACCACCCGTACCGTCCCATTAAATGAGGCCGGGAAAACCGTGACCTTAACGGCCCAACAATTTGCCAACGGACAGAAAATTTTTGTTGATACCTGTACCCAGTGCCACCTCCAGGGCAAAACTAAAACCAATAACAATGTTAGTCTTGGGCTAGAGGACTTGGCGGGCGCTGAACCCCGTCGGGATAATGTCAGTGCGTTGGTTGAATATCTGAAATATCCCAAGAGCTATGACGGTGAAGACGACTACACCGAATTACATCCCAATATTTCCCGCCCGGATATTTATGCGGAAATGAGAAACTATACCGAAGACGATATTTTTGATGTAGCGGGTTACACCTTGATTGCCCCCAAATTGGATGAACGCTGGGGCGGGACTATCTATTTTTAATCGTTTAACGGTAGATTAGCTGGTGCTGAGCATCGGGCTTTGCTTAACGTTTTTGAATCTCCTACTCTTGGTTGAGGGGAGATTTTTTTGTGATCACAATAGCATCGAGGCGATCGCCACATCGGATATTAGTCCCCCAGCAAAACAAGTTTCCCCCAAACTAAAAAATTCTAAACTGGAAAGAACGTTACGAGGATTGACCCCATGACCATAGCCCTCGATCACCAAATTGTTTACCCTGACAGCGATGGACAGCCGATGGCCGATAATACAGAACAGTTTCAGTGGATTGTCTTGCTGAAGGAAAATTTAGAGTGTCTTTTTGCCAACAATGCCGATGTCTTTGTGGGGGGGGACTTGTTATGGTATCCGCTGGAAGGCCATCCTGAAATTCGGGTGGCACCGGATGTGATGGTGGCGTTAGGTCGTCCCAAGGGAAAACGGGGTTCCTATCGACAATGGCAAGAAAACGATCAGCCACCCCAGGTCGTATTTGAAATTTTGTCGCCGGGCAATACCCTGAAGGAAATGGCTAAAAAATTGAAATTTTATGACCAGTATGGCGTGAATGAATATTATGTCTACAATCCAGACAACAACGAACTCATGGGATTAGAACGGCAAAACGGTGAGTTAACAGTCATTGAGGAAATGGCCCATTGGGTAAGCCCCTTATTAAATATTCGATTCGAGTTAACCCCTGAAACCTTGCAGGTTTATTATCCCGATGGACGACGATTTCTTTCTACGATAGAGTTATCAGCCCAGGCGGAACAGGAGAAATTGCGGGCTGAGCAAGAATATCAACGGGCTGAGCAGGAGAAACAGCGGGCAGAGGTTGCAGAGGCGGAAAATGAACGCCTCAAGGCACTCTTAGCAGAAGCCGGAATTGAAGGCTAAGGTTCAGAAGCCATTGTCCCAGTCCCAGATCATAAGCAAATTGATCTACGATGATTTTGCGGCGCTACGGGCCTGCTTGGCCATAGCAATTAACACCTGATGGGCGTCTTCTGAATCTGTTAACGGTTGTTCAAAGGTAATACGGATTGTTTGGGATTTACCCTTAGTTTCAACCATTAAATCCATGCCGGTGGTATCAATGGCTTGCATTTGAGCCGTTTCTACGTCAGTTTGTTGACCAAATACCTGGGCATACAAGGCGATCGCCGAGGCATGGTCTTCATTCATATGTTTGCAAATGCGGTCACTAATTGCGGGAGTTAGGGGATCAGCCATGGGATTAGGATAATAAAAAAGTCAAACCCCCACGGTGAGGTGAGGGTTAAGATAATTGAAAGACATTAACCGCGCCAAGTCACTTTGGGCAGAATGTGCTTGGTATCCACCCGGTCTTTATACTTGGTGGCAAAGTTCAACAAGGAATCCAACAGAGAATCCGAGAGGAAGTGGGGCTGCAACCCTAGATCCAGCAGGTTGGTATTGACAGCATTGAAATAGTGATCTTCGAGTTCCACCCGGGGATTGGGCAGGTTGTTGATTTCTACTTTTAAGCCCAGGGCAGAACCTGCTTTTTGTACCATTTCCGCTAAGCCACCGACGCTAAAGAGTTCTGTATATTGGTTAAAGACCCGGAACTGCCCTGGATCGGCGGGATTGGCGATCGCCAACTCAATACAACGCACCGTGTCACGGATATCGAGTAACCCCCGGGTTTGACCACCCTTGCCATAGACTGTCAGGGGATGGCCGATCGCCGCTTGGATACAGAAACGATTCAGCGCAGTCCCAAACACACCATCATAATCCAGGCGATTGATCAGCATTTCATCCATGCCCGTTTCATCGGTCAACACACCATAGACGATACCCTGGTTTAGATCCGTGGCCCGCAGACCCCAGATTTTGCAAGCGAAATGAATATTGTGGCTATCGTGAACCTTACTCAGGTGGTAGAAACTGCCGGGTTGTTTGGGATAGGGGAGGGTATCTTTACGCCCTTTATGCTCAATGGTGATATAACCTTCTTCAATATCAATATTGGGGGTGCCATACTCGCCCATGGTGCCCAACTTGACCAAATGACAATCGGGAAAATCTTCCTTCAGCGCATAGAGCAGATTTAGGTTGCCCAACACGTTGTTGGCCTGGGTTAAAACCGCATGCTCCCGGTCAATCATGGAAAAAGGCGCAGACCGCTGTTCTCCAAAGTGGACGACGGAATCCGGTTGAAATTGGCGTAGAGATTGAGTCAAAAAGGGGTAATCGTTAATATCCCCAATAAATAAATCAATTTTTTTGCCGGTCAATTCATACCACCGCTCTAACCGCTGCTGAATTGGAGCGATTGGCGTTAGGGTTTCCGCCCCCAATTGAGCATCCCAGTAACGACGCACCAGACTGTCTAAAATCCCGACTTCGTAACCTTTATTGGAAAGATATAGCGCCGTGGCCCAACCACAGTAACCATCACCGCCGATAACCAGAACTCGCATACTAAATCCGCATAAATGTCTATTACTGATATTTGACCAATTTATCAGGTCTTGGGACGGTCGGAACGGAAGATTCTTGGCAATGGCCGTCCATGGGTCCGTTGAATAAAGGCCCAGTCTTACTTTGTCATCCCAAGCTTGCCACGACTTTAACCGGTTAAATGGCTATAAACCCCTAAAAATTTTCTCTTTCGGTATATTTAATGGGATATGTACCGTTCTTAAGAATAACGGTAACCCAATTTGCCCCTATCCTAGCTAAAAGACATAAAAGTAATCTGGTTGACTCCGTTTATGACCGCTGATTCCGTTGATGATCTTCAGCCCACCGCCCCAGAGTTGACGAAACCCAGGCGATCGCTCCCCCAGTGGTTTTTTCAAGAACCGCTAGAACCGGCTATGCCATGGCTGTTGCTGGGAACGGTAGGGGTTATGGGGTTAGGCTTGGGGGTGCACTGGCCCTGGTTAGGCTTTACGGCAGCGGTGGTGGCGTTGATGCTGTCGTTGCAAGTGATTTTGCCATCGGTACAGTCTTGGATTTTACGTTATCTAACAGCCCAGGAGCGGCGCTATTTGATCGGCAGTGTGGGGTTTATATTGGCGATCGCCGTTTTGGCCTATTACCTAGGCGTTTTTCGGGCGGTAACAAGCTGGCTCAATCAGTTTAAATACGACGAATTTGGCTCCTGGGCAGAATGGGTTGGGGCCCTGGGACAAATCATGATCGCCGTCTTGGCGGTCTATGTGGCCTGGCAGCAATATGTCATTTCCAAAGACTTAACTATCCAACAAAACCGCATCACCCAACAGCAAACTATTGACGCTTATTTTCAAGGCATATCTGACTTAGCCCTCAACGACGAAGGGATGTTAGAGGATTGGCCCCAGGAACGGGCCTTTGCTGAAGGTCGCACCGCTGCCATTTTAGCCAGTGTGGATTCCGGGGGAAAGGCTAAAATTTTACGGTTTCTCTCCCAATCCCGTTTATTAACCCCGTTACGGCGGGATTACTACCTGGGACGTCCCATTTTTGACGGTTTAGGGGGTTACCAAGAAGACCGGGTTCATGGCATTCGGGTGATCAATTTAGGGGTGATGTTGGTGGCGGCGGATTTAATTGGCCAAGATTTGCGCTGGGTAGACTTAAGTGACGTTTACTTGATCCGTGCCAATTTAAATTATGGGGATCTGGTGAAAACTAACCTAGCTGGGGCGGTATTGTATGAAGCCAACCTGGCCGGGGCCGATGTGAAAGGAACACGCTTTTTTTACGGTGCTGTGAGTACAGCTACCCCGCGCAGTCGTAGCCATCAGCCCAATTACGAAACGGGAGAGTACACAGGGGCAGTGGTGGAAAATGCGAATTTCAGCGGGGTCAAAAACCTCAATGAAGAACAGCGATGTTATTGCTGTAGGTGGGGCGGAGCGTTAACGCGCAAAACCATTCCCGGCGGCTGTGAGGGCATCGAAAACCGATTGGGGCGCTAGGTATTGTTAGAACCGTTGCAATGCCCCCGATTATGGTACTGTCAGTTCAATAGGGCTGTCCCTCTTCTTCTCATCCATTGGCAGGATCTATGTCGGATATTCCGTTTACGCTGGATCAACTCCGCATTCTTAAGGCGATCGCCACGGAAGGCAGTTTCAAACGAGCGGCCGATACGCTGTATGTATCCCAACCCGCCGTCAGTCTTCAGATCCAAAATCTGGAAAAACAACTGAGTGTGCCCCTGTTTGACCGGGGGGGACGCAAAGCCCAACTCACGGAAGCGGGTCATTTACTCCTGAGTTATGGCGAAAAAATTATCACCCTCTGCCAAGAAACCTGTCGGGCCATCGAAGATTTACAGAATTTACAGGGCGGTACCTTAATTGTGGGCGCGTCCCAGACCACAGGGACCTATCTATTGCCCCGCATGATTGGCTTGTTTCGGCAACAATACCCCGACGTCACGGTGCAACTACAGGTACATTCGACCCGGCGTACAGCTTGGGGGGTGGCCAATGGTCAAGTCGATTTAGCGATTATTGGTGGTGAGGTCCCTGCAGAATTGCAAGACACCTTGACAGTGCTGCCCTATGCAGAAGATGAATTGGCTTTAATTCTGCCTGTTTCCCATCCTTTGTCCCAACAGGCAACCATTCAAAAAGAAGATTTATATAAGCTCAAATTTATTAGCCTTGATTCCCAGTCCACCATCCGCAAGGTCATTGATAAAGTACTCACCCAGGGGGAAATCGATCCTAAACGGCTTAAAATTGAGATGGAACTCAATTCCATTGAAGCGATTAAAAATGCAGTACAGTCTGGGCTGGGGGCCGCCTTTGTGTCTACTACGGCGATCGAAAAGGAATTAGAAATGAAGGTCTTGCATATTGCTTCAATTAAAAATGTGGAAATTCGGCGGGTACTGTCGGTAATTATTAACCCCAACCGTTACCGATCCAAGGCCTCCGCTGCTTTTATTCGGGAAGTGTTGCCCCAATTTTCCACCCATCCCACCACCTTAGACCCGGAAAAACTGCTTTCTACCTCCTATACTGCGCCGCCGGAACTGAAACCGGAAGAAACCGCCATTGAATCCTAAACGGCGATCGCCCATGATCCCCTCTGTCGCCTTACCGGGATTAACCCCCCAAGCCCAACTAGCC
>JBJOGT010000075.1:0-5321 GCA_046048115.1 Cyanobacteriota bacterium
CCACCATGTTAACGCTAGACGTAGGCTAAACCCTTCTAAAGGATAGTGATTTAATGCCTGGGGAACAGTAAAAGACTGGGCAAACCATTGGACTTTTTCGCCTTTTTCCCAAATCAAATAGTTTTTTTCATTAACTTCTCCGAGGGGGTAATGTTGCCAGTTTTCAATTTCCCAGGGAGCAGCGGGTAAACAATGCCAAGTGTTTTGACAATCTTGTTGGCATAATTGCCGGAGTTTACTAAGGGAATCGAGGATTGTATTAGGAAGGGGATTTGACAAATTATTCATTATCATTATTTTCAAGAAGCTTTTGTACACACACAGTTAAAAATCAGGCATTCTACGTTATTTATGATAATGAAATCGGTAGGAAATAATAACTAAGTCAGCTTCTGAAATTTCATAAATTAGACGATGTTCAGAATCAATTCGTCTTGACCAATATCCTGATAAATTGGCTTTTAGTGGCTCAGGCTTGCCGATGCCGTCAAACGGATTTCTGAGAATTTCTTTGATTAAAAAATTAACCCTTTTCAAGAGTTTTTTATCATTATTTTGCAACCAGATGTAATCTAACCAACCTGTTTCAGTAAAGGTGATTTTCATGGTTCGATTAATTCTCTAGCTGATGTCTGACCAGATTTGGCTTGTTTTATTGACTCTATTAAATGTTCAGCATTGGCCGGATTAGAAAGTAAATATAAAGTTTCTTGCCAGGAATTAAATTCATCCAAGGACATTAAGACGGCCTGCTGTCCTTTCTCATTGCATACAATCGTTGGTTCAGCATCCAAAATCACCGTGCCAATGAGGGTATCCAACTGTTGCCTTGCTTGGTTACTGGTAATTGCTTTCATGGTTAATTAATTAAAATTTAATACTGTCCAAACAGCCCATTAACTCGCCCTTTATTCATCGGCGCTCAAAGCGGCTAAATCTAACAGGACTTCCCCCTTCATTAACCGTTGACTGGCCTCTAATAACGTTTCCTCAATGTAGGGTTTCACAAAGTAACCTTTAGCTCCCTTCTCTGCGGCCATACGCTGCATTTTTTGCGCCCCCCGCGAGGTAATCATGGCAATGGGGATTTTTGCCAAATTGGGATCGTCTTGGATGCGCTCCAACAACTCTAAGCCGTTCATACGGGGCATTTCAATGTCACATAAAATCAAGTCACAGGGTAAACCTGACCGCAATTTTTCCCAGGCATCCTGGCCGTCCCGGGCCGTTTCTGTATGAAAGTCAGCTTTTTTGAAAGTCATGGAGAGCATTTCCCTCACCATAACCGAATCATCAATGATTAACACGGTGGAGCGAGATGTTTTCTGAACATTCTCAATCATAGTCGGTGCTTCATCATGGAAGGCTGCCTTCGCCTTTTTGAAGCGGGATAACCTTGAGTTGGTTTTGCGAGTGCTACCGGGTAACAAAATTTCGCCGTTTAACATCCGATTAGCGGCGTCTAAAATATCTTTTTCGGTGTATGGCTTGGTGAAATAACCAGTAGCTCCCAATTTGGCGGCGACTTTACGATGGCGATCGGCCCCCCGAGACGTCAACAAAGCAACGGGTAAAGCCGATAAATCTGGATCCGCCTGTAACTGGGACAGTAATTCCAATCCATTCATGCGAGGCATTTCGATGTCACAAAAGATCAAATCGCAAGGTAGCCCTGACTTGAGTTGCTCCCAGGCTTCTTGACCATCCCGGGCTTGCTCCACTCGGAAGCCCGCTTTTTTGAAGCTTAAGGATAATAATTCCCGCACCGTGATCGAATCGTCCACAATTAGTACGGTAGGGTCCATCTGCGCTTCATTAACAGCCGGGGTTAATGTCTTGCGCCAGAGACCGCTACTGCTATCGGTACGGAGACGACCTTGGGCAATTTCAATTAATTCCAACACATCCCCAATGGGCATAATACTGCCATCCCCCCGCACCGTAGCTCCGGCAATACCGGGGGGCTTGGGAATCGGTCCTTCGATCTGTTTAATTACAATTTCTTCTTCCCCGACCACTTGATCAACTTGGAGCGCTAGGAGATTGCCGCCACTCCCCCGGACAATAATCACCCCAATTAAATCATCCTCAGGTTTTCCGCCATAGACACTGCCCCGACTGAGTTGACGATTGTAATTGAGGAGTTCTGCTAAACGATGGAGGGGTAAGACGGTGTCATTCCAATGAACTGATTTATGCCCCTCTTCATCAGTGATAATATCGCTGGGCATGAAGTCTTTAGTATCTTCAACGCTATCCATGGGAAAGGCAATGCGAGCCCGATCGCTCAAGCAACAGAGGGCTTTACAAATACTCAGGGTCAATGGGAGACGGATAATAAAGGTTGTCCCTTGTCCCAATTTGGAGTCGATGGTGACCGCCCCTCGAATATCTTGCAAGCTTGTCCGCACGACATCTAAACCAACTCCCCGGCCGGAAAAATCGTCGGCTTGGTCTTTGGTGCTAAATCCAGCGTGGAAGAGTAAATCATAGGTTTCGGATTCCGATAAACTTTGGGCTTCCATCCGGGTGATTAACCCTTTTTCGATCGCCTTTTGTTTGACTTTTTCCCCATTAATCCCCGCCCCGTCATCAGACACCGTAATCAGGGTTTGATTGCCTTGCAGAAAAGCTCGAACAGATAGTTTACCTTCCGGGGGTTTCCCTGCTTTGCGCCGTTCTGCGGGGGTTTCAATGCCGTGGGTAATGGCATTATTGACCAGGTGGGTCATGGGATTGTAAAGATGCTCTAGGATCATTTTATCGATTAGTACATCCCCCCCCTCCACTTCTAGGTTAACTTTTTTATCCAGCTTCATGGATACTTCTCGAATTGCCCTCGGTAGGCGATCGGCAGTTTGGGTAAAGGGAACCATGCGGGATTTGGTCATCCCTTCTTGGAGTTGGGTGGTGACTTGGCGCAGGGTGCGAGCCACCTGGTCGGTTTCATCAACGAGGTATTGAATATCCGATGCCGATTCCCTGACCCGCACAATCAACTCAATCATTTCCTGGGAGAGGAGGTGAAAGCCCGTAAACCGATCCATTTCCAGGGCATCTAAATGTTGATCCTGGATGGGAGATGATCCGGGAATGGTAGACCGGCCATCGGAATAGGTTGTTTTGGCTGACTGTGGCCGATTATTGCTCCGACTGGCGAGCAATGCCCCTTCTAATAAGGTACGTTCATATAAGTCTTGCATCCGCCCCCCCACATCGCTGAGGTTTTGGGCTTGGTTGAGTAAATTATCGAGGAATTGCCGCAGTCGTTCTTGGTCTTGCTCTAAACGATTTCGTTTGACCACCAGTTCCCCAATCAAGTTACTAAGGTTATCCAGTTGCTTAATGGGAACCCGCATGGTCTGTTCAAAGCTCCGGGACTTCACCGGACGATTGCGGGCGGGCAGCCGTTGAGCGCCAACTCCCCCCATGATGGAAGTACCGCCTAGGTTTCGATCAGCCTGTTCCAAGAGGACTTCAAGATCCTTAAATTCGTCTTCCCCTTCATCTATATTGGCCGGAACTTTGAAGGGATGGGTCAGGGTGGTAAAGGGTTGTTGAACGGGAGCATTAAGCAGAGTCTCCAGTGCGGAAAAAGAGAAATCAGAGTCAGCAGGGACTTGATCAATAAAAATGCTCAAGTCATCGATCGCCGTGAAGAGGAGTACAGGGAGCGGTTCGGAAGCGGGGGGGGTTACGACAGTGGGAACTGGAGCACGACGGGGAGGATCGACTATATCCATATCAACGCCTAACAGATCCCGCAATCCTGCTAATTCATCATCGGCTAAGCGATTACGGTCTTGACTGGCTGGGGTCGGAATGTTCCGTTTGACCTCGGATTCATCCTGTTGATCCATTAGTTGATCAATTTCTAGCCAACTAGAGGTCTCAAAGGGGTCTAGCTGACCTTGACTGGGATCTTCTTCTTCCGTAAAGAGGGCTTCAAGCTCGGCCTCAGGGGATTCAAAATCTAGGGTCATCCGCACTGGATCAGCGGTCTTAGCCTGGGCTTTTTCGGCAAAAATCTGGGCCGAGTGATTAGGATTATCGTCTATGTCAAATAGATCCATCAAGTCACCGATCCCATCCTGACCATCGTTATCCAGGACAGCAAAGCCATCCCCGCCGTCATTATCTTCTTCAAACCAATTGTCAAATGCCTGGGTTGCGTTGGGATCGCTTGTCATTGTTTGCCACCTACACAGCTACTCTTCCACATGGTATCCAAATTCTAACAACTGCTTGCGTGACTGCCGCCATTTTGGTTCAACTTTTACAAACAGTTTCAAATAAACGTCCCCCGCAATGAGTTTTTGGATTTGTTGCCGGGCTTCACTACCGATCGCCTGTAACATACTGCCTTTTTGCCCAATAATGATGCCTTTTTGGGAACTGCGCTCAACGGTAATGGCGGCAAATACATTGGTGCGTTTAGGGGTTTCTTCGATTTTTTCAATGGCGATCGCCACGGAATGGGGCACTTCTTGGCGGGTTAATAGAAGGATTTGTTCCCGAATTAATTCCGCCATAATGAACCGTTCCGGCTGATCGGTAACCAGATCCGGGGGATAGTAATAGGGGCCAGGGGGGAGTTTGTCGGTCAGAGCCAGTTGTAAAGTCGGTAGCCCGTTCCCCGTTAAAGCCGAGAATTTAAACAGCGGCCAGCCAAAATCTTCTGTCAAGATTTCATAGCTTTGATCCAGATCATCAACCTGTTCTAGATTTTGTTGATCCTGTTTATTCAAACCCACTAAAACCGGCGGCGCATTTTGGCTTAATAAATCAACAATAAATTGATCGCCCCGACCCAAGGGCACAGTGCTATCCACCAACAGCACCACTAAATCAACGCTGTGGATGGCCTGTTTAGCATTTTGCACCAGTACCCGTCCCAGTTCGTGGTGGGGTTTATGGATACCGGGGGTGTCCACCAAAATCATTTGGCAGGCGGGGGTGGTGACAATGCCCTGTAAGCGATTGCGGGTGGTTTGGGCCACGGGGGAAGTAATGGCAATTTTTTGCCCCACCAACGCATTCATTAAGGTCGATTTGCCCACATTGGGACGACCAATAATGGCCACAAACCCTGAACGAAAATCCGGGGGAGCCTGGGGTACCGATAGGATTTGGTCGAGATCAAGTTGGGTCATGCTAAAAAACGCTGGCAGTGAATAACCCACCAATACAGACCATGCTAACGGCCCACATCGGCGATCGTAGCCAGGGCCAATCGAGGAGATAAAACAGGGTAAATAAAGTCCGGGCGGCTAAATACACCAGCACGTAAAGGGAGGTTTTTTCTGTTGCCGTATCACTGA
>JBJOGT010000076.1:0-5586 GCA_046048115.1 Cyanobacteriota bacterium
TTATCTTTCCATGATCCCTGGTTATTTTCGGGGGATCAGGATGGTGTTATTCGTGGATGGAATTGTGGGGAAATTTTACGAAAACTAAACAGGTTTGAATAAAAATTCAGGAGGGGGGACAAAGTACAACAAATGTGAACCGTAAGACAATTGGTGGTGATCTGGAGGTAGTGATGGGGCTAAACGTCAAGCCAACTGGGGGTTGTAGTGGGCAATGAAAAACCAAACAGCGCCAATAGGATTATCGAGTTTTTTGGAAAAAGAGAAACCCTTGGGGACAAGACGAGGGAGACGTTGTCCACAGCTATGATTGAAGCGTTCAATAGGGTTAGTCAGACCAGAATCTTTGTCAACACAACGATGACGTTTAGAGGGAATAACCTTCCGATTAGACTGCCAAAAATTGGTATAAGTAACAGCACACTGCCGATTAATAGGCAGACTATTTCTTATTTTTCTGGTGACGTTAAATATTGTGAGATTTTGTGGTGCTTAGCAATAAGCGTTGAGAATCAAAAGAGCATATAGCCAAAAAGCGGTTGGTCTATTTCCGCTATGCTGCACTGAGTTGGAAAAGTCAGGTTAACCCATGGCCACTCGTTGTTTCCCCCATCCTCGCTTTACAATCCCTTACAATTAAGTTGACTTTCACTTGGGAGCGTCACAAATAATGCAACTAACTTGGTATGACAGCAATTCATGGTTGATTGAGGTAGGCGAACAAAGGATTTTACTTGATCCTTGGTTGGTGGGATCATTGACCTTTGGCAATACCCCCTGGCTTTTTAAAGGTGATCGCCCTCACCCCTTAGACATACCGGATCAAGTTGATTTGATTTTGCTGTCCCAAGGCCTCGAAGATCATGCCCATCCCCCCACCTTAAAAGCCTTGGCTAAAACCTGGCCCGTGGTAGGGTCTGCTAAGGCCGCCGAAGTTGTTACTGAGTTGGGCTATGAACGGGTCACAGCCTTAAACCATGATCAAAAATTTGTTTTGAATGACCGGGTGGAAATTTGGGCGTTGCCGGGGTCTCCCATCGGCCCCACACTGGTGGAAAATGCCTACGTGATCACGGATTTACAAACAGGCATCCGGCTCTATTACGAACCCCACGGCTTCCACTCTGCCCAGGTAAAAAGTCTAGGGCACATTGATGTGGTCTTAACGCCAATTATCGGTATCAGTATTTTAGGGCTCCTGCCGGTTTTGAATGGCCAAAAAACGACCCTCGACCTTTGCCAATCCGTTAAACCTCGGATTATTGTGCCGACGTCTGGCGCTGCTGAGTTGACCTATGAAGGCCTGCTGACCAAGGTTTTGCGGCTAGAGGGCAGCCTGAGGGACTTTCGGCAATTATTGGCCGACCATAATTTATCGGCCCAAGTTCTAGAACCCCAGGTGGGTATTCCCCTCAACGTTCCTTTACAGATGCCAACAACGCCAACGGCGATCGCCTAGGAAATCCCTTGGCAAATTGCCCAGTAACGATCCCCCCCAAAATTCCGCCCGGAAAAAAAAAGGGGAAAATTGTATAAATAGATTTAACTTGAATAGAAATAGTGAGGCCGTCGCCATTATACTGACGGCTAAAGTGCTTTAACACCATTGCTGCTATGGATAATCTATTTGCGGATTTATCCCCTAGCCATCAACTGATATTAAAATCTTCCTTCTTTTAAAGAATCATAGCCGAATGACCTACACCGTAACCCCTGACCAAGTCCATCAAATTGTCCATAACCTTCATCACGATCCCTTTGAAGTTTTGGGCTGTCACCCCTTAGAAGATCACGGCAAGGTAAAACAATGGGTCATTCGCACCTATATCCCTAGCGCCCAAGCTGTCACTGTTCTGATCCCCGGCGATCGCCAAGAGCTAGTGATGACCAGTGTCCACCATCCCAACTTTTTTGAATGTATTCTTGAGTCAGAGGAACCTAAAACCTATCAACTCCGCCTGACCGAAGGGGAACATGAGCGGGTTATTTACGACCCCTATGGTTTCAAAACCCCCAAACTAACGGATTTTGACCTCCATGTCTTCGGGGAAGGGAATCACCATCGTATTTACGAAAAACTAGGTGCTCACCTCATGACCGTGGATGGCGTTAAGGGGATTTACTTTGCGGTTTGGGCCCCCAATGCCCGGAACGTCTCCGTTTTAGGAGATTTTAACAACTGGGATGGACGTCTACACCAAATGCGAAAGCATAACAATGTAGTGTGGGAACTCTTCATTCCTGAATTAGGAATCGGCACGACTTACAAATACGAAATTAAAAACTGGGACGGTCACATTTACGAAAAAACCGATCCCTATGGGTTTCAACAGGAAGTTCGACCCAAAACTGCCTCCATTGTGGCGGACTTAGATGGGTATCAATGGCACGACCAAGATTGGTTAGAGCAGCGCCGTAACAGTGATCCCCTCAGCAAACCCGTTTCTGTTTACGAATTACACCTTGGCTCTTGGTTACATACTGCCTACGATGAACCGGTCAAAACCTTCCACGGCGAAGGTACTCCCGTCGAAGTTTCGGAATGGAATACTGGAGCACGATTTTTAACCTATTTTGAATTAGTCGATAAGCTCATTCCCTACGTTAAGGAATTAGGCTATACCCACATTGAACTGCTCCCCATTGCCGAACATCCCTTTGATGGTTCCTGGGGTTATCAGGTGACCGGATATTATGCCCCGACCTCCCGCTTTGGCAGCCCCGAAGACTTCATGTATTTTGTCGATCAATGTCACCTCAACGGCCTTGGGGTCATTATTGACTGGGTTCCAGGGCACTTCCCCAAGGATGGCCATGGTCTGGCCTTTTTCGATGGTACGCACCTGTATGAACATGGCGATCCCCGCAAAGGAGAACACAAAGAATGGGGCACATTAATTTTTAACTATGGCCGCAATGAAGTCCGTAACTTCCTCGTCGCCAATGCCCTCTTCTGGTTCGACAAATACCACATTGACGGGATGCGGGTAGATGCGGTGGCTTCCATGCTCTATCTTGATTACTGCCGGGAAAATGGCGAATGGGTAGCCAACGAATATGGTGGCCGGGAAAACCTGGAAGCGGCGGACTTTCTGCGCCAGGTGAATAGCCTCGTTTACAGCTATTTCCCGGGTATTCTCTCCATCGCGGAAGAATCCACCTCCTGGCCCATGGTATCCTGGCCCACCTATGTGGGGGGCTTGGGCTTTAACCTGAAGTGGAATATGGGTTGGATGCACGACATGTTGGATTACTTCAGCATGGACCCCTGGTTCCGTCAGTTCCACCAAAACAGCATCACGTTTAGTATGTGGTACAACCACAGCGAAAACTACATGTTGGCCCTCTCCCACGATGAAGTATTACATGGCAAGAGCAATATGCTGGGCAAAATGCCGGGGGATGAATGGCAGAAGTATGCTAACGTGCGGGCTTTATTCACCTATATGTTTACCCATCCTGGCAAGAAAACCATGTTCATGAGCATGGAGTTTGGGCAGTGGAGCGAGTGGAACGTCTGGGGCGATCTGGAATGGCATTTACTCAATTACCAACCCCATCGCCAACTGAAACAGTTCTTTACGGAACTTAATCACCTCTATATCAACGAACCAGCCCTATATAGCAACGATTTTGAAGAAGCGGGTTTTCAATGGATTGATTGCACCGACAATCGCCATAGTGTGGTGTCCTTTATCCGTCGCGGCAAAGATCCCAGTCAGTTTGTGATCGCCGTTTGTAACTTCACCCCCCAACCCCACAGCCACTATCGGGTGGGCGTTCCCGAGGCAGGATTTTACTCTGAGTTGTTTAACAGTGATGCCCGTCAATACGGCGGTAGCAACATGGGCAATCTGGGCGGTAAATGGACGGAGGAATGGTCTTTCCATGGGATGCCTTACTCCCTAGATTTATGCTTACCCCCCTTGGGCGTCTTGGTGTTGAAACTGGAGCGATCGCCAGAAATCGTCGATACGCAAACTAGTGCAGCAACGGATTAGCAATGATCAAAATTTCAGGGAGCGTTGATCAACTCAATCTCCCTGTTACAAGAACGAGAAATACTACCCACAATTTTTCATCAGTCCAAAAAATAATAAAAAAATGAGAAAAACAGCAGCTTCCCAGAACATAATCGTTGACTTACAAACGATTTAGGGGGCTAATGCAGGAGAGATTTTTCCTAGCAATTTTGCGCCATTTAATATATGACTATGAATTGCTCCACAAACTAGCCTCAGTTATTAACTGGAGTTTTGACAAAAAGATTTTTTACGCTATATATGGTGTTTATTGAGGAAATTCAAGCACTACAGATAGTGTATTTTCTCAAATAGTCAAAACTCCAATTATTAAGATGTTGCTCAATTTTCATTTTGCTCCATCACCGGAACTAAATAAAAAATAAATCTGTAGGAAGCGCCCCCAAAGCAGGAAACGTTCCAGCAATGCCCGTAAGGTTAATCACCAAATCATTGGCAGTCTGGAAGCCATCATTACCATCATTGACAATCATATAAATTGCCGTATCAGCTTTAACCAGCACCGCACTATTAACCCCCAAACCCTGGTTGCCTATCAATGCACCATCGGCATCGGTAAAGACATTATCAACAATAGTATTAATGTCGGTCGTAGCGCTATCTGTGGCACGGGATAAGGTACCTGGAGTATTTAGCGCATCACCACCCTGAGTGAGTAAAGTAATTTTGTCGGTACTGATAACAAAATCGCTGATGCGGTCAATCGCACCGAGAATAGAATCACCCAAGCGAAAAACAAAAATGTCATCTCCGTCACCGCCGGCCATGAAGTCCATGCTATTGGTGCTCGTCAAAGTATCATTGCCAACAGTTCCAATGGTGAGGGTATCAGTTTCATACAGTTTCAAATTCTGGAAGTGACCATTGCTTTGGGTCGGAAACTGTTCATTTTCGTTGACCAGAGTCAGGTAGGTGAAACTACCGGTAAAGTAATCTCCCACTGGAATAGCATAACTCTGCCATCCAGAACCAGTGGTGTAGTTGTCATAAGTAGTTAGTCCCCATCCGTTGTGCTGCCCACTTATCATAAAGGTGGTGCCAGAGTTTTGACTGATGTCGTTATCTGTGTCAAAGCCAATTGCGTGAAAATCCCCTTCCACCGTACTCAGAAAGTCAAATTCTAGTATGGTATTTGCCGTTATTGTGTAGTTGCCAATATCTAATTTTTTCCATGTATTGCCCATTAACGTCACTTGGTCTTGGGTCTCCGAGATACTGTATTGGCCATACAAATCTTGATTGGAGTCATAACTTGATAACTCGTAGTCTGTTGTCACCCCATTAAGCTCAACGTTGACACTTGTATAGTTTTCAAAGACGTCGCTCAGACTCAAACTAAAGACTGCCGTATGATCAGGAGTGCTACCGATCGCCGTATCATCGACTTCAACTGTGACATCAAGGGCAGGATTGATTTCAAAATCGAGAATAGTACCAGCTTTAACGAACAGTTCAGTGCCGTCAATTTCAAACAAGGTAGCATCAGCACCGGACAGGCTCAGAACATTACTCCCCAAGGCATCATCGGTGACCACAATATCAG
>JBJOGT010000077.1:0-8336 GCA_046048115.1 Cyanobacteriota bacterium
CGAAATATCGGGGCAGATGTTTGACAACGCTTACGATTTAGCAATGGCAGTCGAAGCTGGCATAGAAAATCGATATCTAGCTCAAGGCTACGATGTATCACGTTTTATATTTAATTGTGCCTAGCTACTTACAAGGGATTGTAGATTTAGAACAAGAATTGTATGGAGAAATCTTTGAACCCTTAAAAGATAAAAATTTATTTCAAAAAGTATATGTAACTAGTCGGACAATAGAATGGCCAAACGGAGCGGACTTTGCCCCTGAGTTTTTATTTGAAATTGCTCTCGACAAGCAATCTGTCAAGTAGTCCTGCAAAATAAGTTACCCTTTAGAAAAGCCCGAAAACCGTGCTGCATAAGGATCATTGTGTGTAAATAATTTTGCCCGACCACTTAGTGATTCCGATCTGCAACCCAGCGCGATCGCCGTTATCTTGTTGATTAAACTTTAAAATTGTGATCGTTTTGGCTTTTAAAATTGCGATCATTTTGGGAGAGTCAATTTTTCGGGAATGGCGATCGCGTTTTGATGAGATTGGGAAGGGCGATCTCTGTTTAAGATGTGAAGTGTGATCGCCACCTTGGTTGGTTTCACATAATGAAATAATTGAAGCTGTTACCGCAATTGAATGTCCGTCTGTGACCTTGCCGTGGCTTCTGGGGGCGTCGTTGGTAAGGGCGTAGCGAGAATTTTTAAGGCAGCTTGGGCATGGAGTTTTATTCCCCTATCGGTATCATTTTGCCAAGCTTGGAGCAAGGAACAGGCGGGAAGATAGCGCAATTGGGCCCAACTTTGGCTGAGATGTTTACGGAGTTCAGGGTTTTGGGCACAGGGATGGTTAGACTCGGCAAAGGTCAATAGGTGTTTCCCCGCAGTGAATTGATGGATTGGGTTTTTGATCCGACCAAGGGTTTGAATCACTAAGGTTAAATCGGCCAGGGATTGGCCATGGAATGGGTTAACAAAAACCATGGCTAAGGCGTCTACACTGGCTTCGGTTTCTAACCACCCTAAACATTTAATTAATGTTAATCGCAGCGATTCAGGGGTGTGGGGAGAGGCAAGGGTTCTGGCTAAAATTTCGACGCTGGCCTCGGTGGGATAATAGCTTATGGCGATCGCCGTTTGTTGACAAACAACGGGGTCTAAATCGAGGAGGAGGGGATGGAGTTGTTGGAGAATGTCCCACGGTTGGGGGGAATCTGGATCGGGTTGTAATGACTTGAGGTACAGTCCCAATGCTTCTACCGCTTGACGTCGCACCATGGAGGCGGGATCGGTAATTGCCTGTAGAAAAATCGGGACATAGTGATCGGTGGGATATTGACCGAGGCTTTGCAGGGCTTGGGCGCGAATGCTTGGATCCTCGTCGGTGGCTAACTGTTTGAGGATCGGTCGGGTTCCAGAGTGGGACAGTCGGGCCAAAATCTGGACAGCTAGGGGACGACTAGGGGGATCATTTAATAGGGTCTGAATCGTCGTTAGGGCCAATTCCCCTTGGTGGCTTAATCCTTCGGCGGCGATCGCCCAGAGTTCTTGATCCTGGGGTTGACTAAACACCGCAGTCAGAGCCACCGTAATATCAGGGTGGACAAATTTGCCCAACAACCGCCCCGCAAACCACCGCAATTCCGTTGCTGCGGTAGGGTCTTGCCACCGGATTAATAGGGGGGCAATGATGGTCTCCCCCAATTTGAGTAACTCGTTGCTAACAAGCCAGCGCTGTTCAAAGTCTCCCTGGTCAAGCAATTGGAACCCCAAATCCATTAAACTTTGGTGATCGGTTGGGGACGGTAAATCCGTTGTCATGATTATCATCAAATGTTGCCAAGCGGCGATCGCCTCATCCATCTGACCCTGGGCAATCCCAGCGGCGATCGTGGCGTGTTCAGAATTAGGGGCTAAATTGGGCTTACACACAGTTACTAAGAACGGTCATGGACATTAACGGCGCGACTCAATCACCGTTGAGGACGGATCTAAGTTGTCAGCACTGATCAAATTTTGCGGTCTTAATGATTATTTCATCACTTTTCTGGGCACAATTCAGAATTTTTGATGCTAACAGCTACAACGATATAATTTAATTTATTCTTTTGTACCTATTTATGTCTGCTGAATCTCCCTTGTTATTACTGGTTGATGGTCATTCTTTGGCCTTTCGGGCTTACTATGCCTTTGCCTTATCGAAAAAAGGCCCGTTAAGAACCGCATCGGGGATTCCCACTAGTGTTTGTTTTGGTTTTTTAAATTCTTTAGTGCAGGTAATGGAATCACAAAAACCTGCGGCGATCGCCATTGCTTTTGACCGTCGGGAGCCGACCTTTCGCCACGAAGCTGATGTAAATTACAAAGCCGATCGCCAGGAAACCCCAGAGGATTTCATGACCGACTTGGCCTATTTACGGCAATTATTAGACGCCTTAAATTTACACACTGTTACCTACGCGGGTTTTGAAGCCGATGATATTTTAGGCACGTTGGCCCAACAAGGCAGTACAGCGGGGTATCAAGTTAAAATTCTCAGTGGCGATCGGGATTTATTTCAATTAGTGAATCCCGATAAACAAATTTCGGTTTTATATTTAACCCGCAATCCCTTTTCCAGTAACAGTGGCTATCAAGAGTTTGATCGAGCAGGGGTGATTGAAAAAATGGGTGTTACCCCCGATCAAATTGTTGATTTTAAAGCCCTTTGTGGCGATAAATCCGATTGTATCCCTGGGGTGAAAGGCATTGGGGAAAAAACAGCGGTGAAGTTATTAACGGAATATCAAACCTTAGAAGATATTTATGATAATTTAGCCCAAATCAAAGGGGCATTAAAAACTAAGTTGGAAACGGGAAAAGATGACGCCATCCATTCCCAAATGTTAGCCCGTATTGTGCTCGATGTTCCCATCGCTGTTGAATTAGAAGACTTACAATTATCAGGATTTTCCGGCGATCGCCTAGTGCCGTTATTGGAAAAACTGGAACTGCGGACGTTCATTGCTAAACTCCAGGATTTACACATTCATTTTGGCGGCAAAGCATTACCCGTTCCCGTAGTTACCGCCCCCCCTTCCCATCCCCCCCGTTCGGATCAAAATAATCAACAACTCTCCCTATTTAATCAATCTAAGCCATCCCTTCCTAACTCGGAAAGTAACCCAGCCAGTAACCCATCGCCCCCCTTAGATTGTAAAATTCAGCCCCAAATTATTACCAATTCTAATCAATTAGCTAGCCTCATTGCCGAACTCAAACATCATACTGATCGCCATGATCCTGTTGCCTGGGATACGGAAACCACCGGTCTTGATCCGTTGCAGGTTAAGCTCATTGGCATCGGTTGTGCCTGGGGGAAAAATCCCGATCAAATCGCCTACATTCCCGTTGGCCATCACCAGCAAACCCAATTAAAACTTGAAGTCGTTTTAGAAAAACTTAAGCCAATTTTGGAAAGTGAATTTCATCCGAAGGTTTTCCAGAATACTAAATTTGATCGCCGTATTTTCCGCCACAATGGCATTAATTTAAAAGGGGTGGTGATGGACACCATGTTGGCGAGCTATGTCCTTCATCCTGAACAGACCCACAATCTAACTGATTTGTGCCGTCGTTATTTACCGGAATTTGTCGCCCTTAGTTTTAAAGAATTAGGGTTAACTAAAAATCAAACCATTGCTGACCTAGATTTAGAAACCGCTGCCCAATATTGTGGCTTAGATTGCTACAGCACCTATCTTTTGCAAAGTAAATTAAAACCCCTTTTAGATCAAACGCCAGAATTATTAAAGTTATTAAAAGACATTGAACAGCCCTTGGAACCTATTTTAGCCGTCATGGAAGACCAAGGCATTCGCATTGATAGCGATTATCTCAAAACCCTTTCCCAGCAATTAGAAGCGGATTTAGCAACCATTGAAAAAAATGCCTATGACGCAGCGGGGGAAACCTTTAATCTCAGTTCTCCCAAACAATTAGGTGACATTCTGTTTGAAAAATTGGGCTTGAATCGCAAGAAATCCCGCAAAACGAAAACCGGTTATTCCACCGATCACGCCACGTTAGAAAAGTTACAGGGGGATCATCCCATTATTGACACCATTTTGGAGCATCGTACCCTAGCCAAATTAAAGTCAACCTATGTGGATGCCTTACCTGCGTTGGTGAATCCCAAAACCCAACGGATTCACACCGATTTTAACCAAGCAGTCACCGCAACGGGGCGTTTATCTTCTTCCAATCCTAACTTACAAAACATTCCCATTCGTTCAGCTTTTTCTCGACAGATTCGCCAAGCCTTTATTCCCCAAGAAAATTGGATTTTAGTGTCCGCCGATTATTCCCAAATTGAATTGCGTATTCTTGCCCATTTATCCCAAGAGCCGGTTTTATTACAAGCCTACGGCGATCGCCAGGATGTCCATGCCGTCACCGCTAAATTATTATTAGGTAAAGAGGATATTACCCCCGCTGAACGAAACTTAGGAAAAACCATTAACTTTGGTGTCATTTATGGCATGGGCTCCCAACGATTTGCCAGGGAAGCGGGGGTTTCTGCCATCGAAGGTCGGGAATTTATTGATCGTTATCGCCGCACCTATGCCCAGGTTTTTGATTACCTAGAAACGATGAAATTACAGGCGATCGCCCAGGGCTATGTCACCACCATTTTGGGACGACGGCGCTATTTTGAATTTGTTACCGAATCCCTGCGGCAATTAAGGGGTCAAGATATGACGGCGATCGATTTAGAAGACGTGAAAATGAATTACGCCGATGCCCAATTATTGCGATCGGCTGCCAATGCCCCTATTCAAGGTTCCAGTGCCGATATTATTAAAGTCGCCATGGTTAAGTTAGCCCCCTTGTTAAAACCCTATCAATGTCGCCTGTTATTACAAGTACATGATGAATTGATTTTTGAAATGCCACCGGAGGAATGGGACGGATTAGAACCCTTAATTCAACAAACCATGGAATCAGCCGTCAAGTTATCATTACCCTTGGTTGTAGATGTTCATCAAGGGAAAAATTGGATGGAAGCGAAGTAGCAAAGTCTTAATTTGCTCGTTTTTTTCCAGCTATATGTTGTCTCCTCAAATAGGTTGTAATAACTCTGCCTGGATTCATACACGACTTCATTTTTCTCAATCAAATAGCATTCAAGTTCATTTAACGCCCAGATGGTTTTTTTCTGTAACCATTCCTTCACTTCTCCTCGCTCCTCTTACTATGTGGTAGATTCGAGATTTTTTTACCATTCTCTTTGATGAATGATTCCTAAACCTAAGATGCTTGCCCTCCTTAAGTTTTATCAACTCTCTTATTCCACGCTTCCCCAAGCCCTTGCTCTCAAACTTTTGTCAGTTAACCGGGTTACCAAGCCTTTCTGTGCAAACATAATCATGTGGAAATATACAAATATTTTTACTTAAGTCTCTATGACTTTACTGATTGGGGGATGCGATTAATGTACCAAGTTAAAATTCCTCCGGCGATCGCCGCCGTGGCCAAGGCCAAAAATACGGGTCGTAACCCAAACAAGCTTTCTGCAACCCCTGCCAACGCCAAGGGCAAAGACAGGGCAATATTATTCACATTATTTTCCAGACCAAACACCTTCCCATGGAATTCCGGTGGTGTTTCTACTTGCACTAAAGTTTGCATTGGTACGCCCACTAAGGCCGCAAAAAAGCCCATGATGGTAATCACCAAAAAGGTAGGGACTAGGCGTTGACTGAACGCCGCTAAACCCATCAGACAAACTCCCATCCCTAGGGACCCCCAGAGTGCTAATTCTGTTTGGGAAAAACGTTGTCCCATATTGCCAATGCTGATGGCACCGATCGCCATACCGATGCCACCAAAGGCCAGTAAAAAGCCAAACTGGGATGCTTTCAACCCCGGTAAAGTAGCTGCCATACTGACGGCCAATACCGACAAGGCGGCAAAAATTGAAAAGAGAATTAATAACTGAATTAAGGCATTGCGAACCCGATGGTTTTCTTGGAGATAGCGAATGCCTTCTTTAATATCACTGAATACATGGGGATAAATCCGCGTTGGGTCAACGGCTTTTTCTCCGGTTTTTAAAAGTAATAACACTAGCCCAGCTAAACCATAGGCTCCCCCCACCACCAGGACTTTGCCAAAATCACCATCGTTGTGGAAAGCCGAATCAGCCAACGTTAACAGCGGTTCCCCGATCGCAAACCCCACAATTAGCACCGCCATCATGGTTAAGGTACTGAGGGAATTAGCCGCTAGCAAATGGCGACTTCTGACCACTAGGGGCGTAGCGGATTGTTCCGCAGGCGCAAAAAATTGGGTCAGGGTAGAAACGGCAAAGGTAATTATCAATAAAATAGCAAAGCCCAACGGTAGGGCAAAACTATTATGTTCCTGGGCATGCCAACGGCGTAGAAAACTGGGTAACCAACCCAAGGGAATGGCGATCGCCCGTTGTTGGCTCAACCAAATCAGAGGCGGCAAGGCCATGACCAAAATGCCCCGCGCAAAATTGGTCACCACTAAAACCTGTTTTTTTTCCCAGCGGTCTACGTAAACCCCCGCCAAGGAGCCAAACAATACCGCTGGGATAGTATTGGCAATCATAATGGCGGATACCCAACCACTAATGGATTGACCTTCCCCTTGAAAATGACTCGCAATTAGGGCAATCATTAACACGAGGTAGAATTTATCGGCCAACTGGGAGAAAATTTGGCCGACCCAGAGGTAGAGAAAACGAGAATTTCTTAAAACCGGGCCAAAGCCCTTGTTTGCGCTCAACAATTTAGATAACCGACAATGGGGACACAGTGATCCCGTAGTCATTTAAACGTCTATCAAAAAGAAAGCGTTAATCTACGGAAATCCAATTATTATTCTCCCAAACTTTACCGTGATTCTGGCGGGAATTTTGGGGGAGATTGTCCCCGGTAGGCGGAAGAAAAAAGAGGGGGTATGCTGGAGAAGTTGATTTTTGGGTTTGAGGAGTTTAGGGTCATGGCCACATCGCGGACAGAGCGAGATATTTGGGTTTATCTGGGGGTTGGAGCGATGATTAGCGCCCTCTTGTTATTTTCCTTGGCCCCCATTGTGACCAGCCTTTGGCAGCCCATGCCCCCGCAGACATCCCCCGTCGGCACCCCCTTAGAAAATCAAGCGTTGGGTTATCAATTAGTATTGGAGCGGGAACCGGATAACCAAAATGCGTTGCAAGGATTACTGGAAATTCGTTTGCAGCAGGAAGATCTAGCGGCGGCCATCGCCCCCTTGGAACGGCTGGGGCAACTGAACCCGGATCAGGTTCAATACAGAATTCTATTAGCGGAAGCCAAAACTCACCTCAAGGATAATGCCGGCGCGGCCAGGGTGTATCGGGGGATTTTGAACCAATTTCCCTACAATATCCAAGCCCTTAAAGGCGTAAGCGGACTTTATCAACAACAAGGCCGACCGGCTGAGGCGATCGCCGTGGTACAAAATGCTATTACCGAGGGTATCAAAGCCCAAACTGCCCAAACCGGTCAGCTTACTCCCACCGATGTCACGTCTTTACAATTACTATTAGGGGAAATTTACCTAGCCCAAAACCGTCCTGAGCAGGCGATCGCCATCTATGGAGCGGCGAGCCAAGTGAACATAGATGACTTCCGTCCCCTGTTAGCAAAGGCCCAAGTGTTAGCCCAAACCGGCAAAATCAAAGACGCTGAACCCCTCTTTCAACAAGCGACCTTGCTAGCCCCCGTGCAATATAAGGACACCATCAAAAAAATTGCTCTCCAAGCCACCAATAATGCCCCGGTTCCTGGCCCTAGCACAATTTTAAAAACTAAATAACATTTCCTAACCTTCTGGTCGCCCCCATTGCAGATGACCATCAAACAGCCTCTGGTGCCATCATATCCCACATAATTTCCCCGCCTCTTCATCCTTCATCCTTTTTGAAATTTAAATGATGGGATTGAGTCTGGTCTCAGGCTATCTTTTCTGATCACAGGCATTTTTCCCCAAAGCCTTGCCAGATCAAAAAACCAGAAGTTTCCATTGCTGAAATTTAGACTGCACTAAAAAAAGTCAGATTTAACAATCAGCGTTTAATAAAGTCAGTATAATCACGGAAATTTTACGGATTTTGGTCGTTTCCGGAGCTTTCGTGACCAATATCACAACCATTTGTGATCAATATCATGAATAATAGAAATAGGTTTAATAAACAAGACTGTTTATTACTGGAGTTTTGACAAAAAGATTTTTTACGCTATATATGGTGTTTATTGAGGAAATTCAAGCACTACAGATAGTGTATTTTCTCAAATAGTCAAAACTCCAATTATTA
>JBJOGT010000078.1:0-7314 GCA_046048115.1 Cyanobacteriota bacterium
ACCCTGGAAGGCATTGATGGTTTGGGCACGACCAGTCCCCTAAGGGGTCAAGAAATTGCTTGGTTTAATAATCGCCTTGATGCCTATTTAATTCAGGTACAAGGGTCAGCAAAATTAAACTGGGTGACCGGTGGCACAACCTCGATCGCCTTTGCGGGGACAACGGATTATCCCTATACCAGTCTGGGCAAGGAAACCATTAAGGAAGGGATTTTTCAGCCGGGGGAAGTGACTTTACCTAAGCTAATTGAGTATTTTGAGCAAAATCCCCAGGAATTAGACCGCTTTATTCCCCGCAATAATCGCATGGTCTTTTTTCGGGAAACCTCCGCCACAACCCCCGCTAAAGGTAGCATCGGCGTGCCGGTCACCGCTGAACGATCCGTGGCCACCGATAAAGCCCTTATGCCCCCCGGGGCGATCGCCGTTTTAGCGACCCAAATTCCCGATTGTCAAAAACAAAAAATTGCGGTGCATCGCTTTGTGGTGGATCAAGATACCGGCAGCGCCATTAAAGGCCCCGGTCGGGTGGATATTTTCATGGGCACGGGGCAACTTCCCGGCGATCGGGCCGGTTTAATGAGTGATGACGGTCAGTTTTACTATCTATTGCTCAAATGAGACAAGTCTGCCTGGGCCCCAAGGTCAATATTTTGAGAGGGAAAGGATTAGAATATTAAGGCGATTTAACAAGTTCCCATTGCTGCTGTTGCCCCCATGACTGACGTTCCCGTCTCTCGTATTCGTAATTTTTCGATCATTGCCCACATTGACCACGGTAAGTCCACCCTAGCCGATCGCCTGTTACAGGTCACAGAAACCGTTCAACAACGGCAGATGAAAGAACAGTTCCTCGACAATATGGATTTGGAGCGGGAGCGGGGGATCACCATTAAATTACAAGCGGCACGGATGAACTATACCGCGAAGGATGGTCAGCAGTATGTGTTGAATTTAATTGACACCCCTGGTCATGTGGATTTTTCCTATGAAGTTTCCCGATCCTTAGCCGCCTGTGAAGGGGCCTTATTGGTGGTGGATGCCTCCCAGGGGGTTGAAGCCCAAACCTTAGCGAATGTTTATCTGGCCTTGGAAAATAACCTGGAAATTATTCCGGTGTTAAATAAAATTGATTTGCCCAGCGCGGAACCGGAACGGGTAGCAGAGGAAATTGAAGACGTGGTGGGACTCGATTGCAGCGATATTATCCAAGCCTCGGCGAAGGCAGGCATTGGGGTGAACGACATCCTAGAGGCGATCGTGCGGGAGGTTCCCCCACCAGAGGATACGGTGGATCAACCCTTAAGAGCATTGATTTTTGATAGTTATTACGATGCTTACCGGGGAGTGGTGGTTTACTTCCGGGTAATGGACGGCAAAGTCAAACGGGGGGATAAGGTTCGCCTAATGGCCTCGGGTAAAGAATATGTGATTGATGAGTTGGGGGTGTTATCCCCTACCCAAATTGAGGTGGATGAACTCCACGCCGGGGAAGTGGGCTATTTTGCGGCGGCCATTAAAGCAGTGGCCGATGCACGGGTGGGGGACACCATCACCTTGGCTAACGAGCCCGCCCAAGCAGCGTTACCCGGTTATACCGAAGCTAATCCCATGGTGTTTTGTGGGTTGTTTCCCATTGATGCGGATCAGTACCCTGATCTGCGGGATGCGTTGGAAAAATTAAAACTGAACGATGCGGCCCTGTCCTATGAACCGGAAACCTCTAGTGCCATGGGGTTTGGTTTTCGCTGTGGCTTTTTAGGACTATTGCACATGGAAATTGTCCAGGAACGGTTAGAAAGGGAATACAACCTAGATTTAATTACCACCGCTCCATCGGTAATTTACCGGGTAACCACCACGGAGGAAGAAGTAATCGAGGTCGATAATCCCAGTTTGTTACCCCCGATCCAAAAACGGCTCAAAATCGAAGAACCTTACATCAAGGTAGAAATGATTACCCCCGAAATCTATGTGGGGACGCTGATGGAGTTATGTCAAAGTCGGCGGGGGGTATTTAAGGATATGAAATTTTTCACCCAAACTCGCACTGCCCTAATTTATGAATTGCCGTTAGCGGAAGTGGTGACGGACTTTTTTGATCAACTCAAATCCCGCACCAAAGGCTATGCCAGTATGGAATATCAATTAATTGGCTATCGGGAAAATCAGTTAGTGAAATTAGATATTATGGTCAACGGCGATGGGGTGGATGCGTTGGCCATGATTGTCCATCGGGATAAGGCTTATTATGTGGGTCGCGCCATGGTCAGCAAACTTAAAGAATTAATTCCCCGCCATCAATTTAAAGTGCCGATTCAAGCGGCGATCGGTAGTAAGATCATTGCCAGTGAACATATTGCCGCCCTCCGGAAAGATGTGTTGGCAAAATGTTATGGCGGTGATATTTCCCGTAAGAAAAAGTTACTCCAAAAACAAGCCAAAGGGAAAAAACGCATGAAGGCGATCGGGACTGTAGATGTGCCCCAGGAAGCTTTTATGGCCGTTTTAAAACTCGATCCCCAGTAGATTGTCAAAGGTTGTTTTTTGTTTTGATCGTTTTTCAATGGTTTGCGAAAAGACCGGCCATTTACTGTAGTAGTTTTAAAAATTTATTGATTCTTCAATCGTTTTAACTTTTTCAAATTATGGATGTTTCTGTTTATCTCCAGTGGTCTGCCTACGCCACGATCGCCAGCTTTATCCTAATGGTTTTGGCCTTTATTTTAAAATGGGGCATTCGGTTCCGCTTGGTGGGTATTACGAGCTTTATGACGGTGTTAACGGTGGGAATTTTGGGGCTCGGCCTTGGTCTATTTGATCGTCCAACGGTGGAAGGGGCTGTGCGATTTAATCGGGTTTATGACAACGGTGCCAACCAAATTGTGATTACCGTACCCACCACCATTCAGCCCGATGAAGTGGAAGCCACCCTGAAGCAAGCCGCCAACAATTATTTTTCCCTGGGTCGTATCTCCACCGATGGGCAAGAATTGGTGATCCGAGCACGGACGCTCATCCATCCCCAGCCGGGGCTAAGTAAACCCCTATACATTGGGGAAGCCTATAGAACCTTGGGCACAAAAGATTCCGATCAGATTGAGGTTAAATTAAATCAAAAAGCCCTTCAGGAATTGAGTAAAAACCAAGCAGCTTAGAAAATCTAGCCTGTCTCCTGAACAGCAATGTTTGAGAAACCGAAAAGCTCAAATCTTATCCCTGCAAAATTATCCACTTAATTGATCTTTTTTGTTGGTAACGTTACCCACTTAATCTGCAATTGATTCTCAAAAACCTCCATGAAAGACTTTTTCAAACAGCTTTTTGCTAGCTTTGTGGGCACGATCGCCGCTGTTTTGGTTTTATTAAGTTTTGGCACCGGCAGTGTCATTTTATTGCTACTACTACTCTCTTCAACGGGGGAACCGGTTCTGAAGGAAAAAACAGCGTTGGTGTTGGATCTTTCCATTCCAATTCGAGATATTAATCCCCCCCTTAGCTTGAGTCAGAGTTTATTAGCGGAAAAAGAAAGTTCTGTTCCCCTCCGCACCGTGGTAAATGCCATTGAAAAAGCCGCCCAAGATGACCGCATTGTGGCCCTGTTCATTGATGCCCGTCGGGGTGATCAGGTGAGTGGTTACGCCAATTTAAGCGAAGTTCAACAGGCGTTGATTACATTTAAACAAACCGGCAAAAAAATTATTGCCTATGGCTTAACCTTTAGTGAGCCAGGTTATTATCTTGCATCGGTAGCGGATCAAGTTTTGTTAAATCCCCTAGGGGGCATGGAACTGAACGGGTTGGTCGCTGAACCAATGTTTTTAACCGGTGCCTTTGAAAAGTATGGCATTGGTGTGCAAACGGTGCGGGTGGGCAGCTATAAAGGGGCGATCGAACCCTTTACTCGTCAAAATTTAAGTCCAGAAAATCGGGAGCAACAACAGGCACTATTAGATCAACTTTGGCAAGTTTATCGGCAAACTGTCGCTAAAAATCGTAATTTATCTACGGAAAAAGTTCAGGCGATCGCCGATCAAGAAGGTTTATTATTTGCTGACGGTGCCAGGGAAAATCAATTAGTTGATCAAGTCGTTTATTGGGATCAAGCCCTGGAAGAACTCAAAAAAGTGGGGGTCTGGATTAATGCTTCAGCCTCCCCCGATGATGGAGATGATCAACCCTTTCGCCAAGTCAGTTTAAGCGACTATCAAACCCATTGGGACACTGAACATAAACCCGATAAAAAAGCCGGTAAAATTGCTATTGTTTACCTCGAAGGAGCCATTGTTAATGGCCAAGGAACCTGGCAAAATGTCGGCGGCGATCGCTACGGTAAATTACTGCGGGAAATTCGGGAAGATCAAGACATTAAAGCAGTGGTTTTACGTATTAATAGCCCCGGAGGTAGTGCTAGTGCAGCGGATATTATCTGGCGAGAAGTGGAATTATTACAACAACAAAAACCTGTCATTATTTCCATGGGCAATGTAGCTGCTTCGGGAGGCTATTGGATTGCCACCGCCGGTCAAAAAATTCTTGCTCAACCCACTACTGTTACAGGGTCAATTGGGGTTTTTAGCCTCTTGTTTAACATTGAAAATTTAGGGAATCGAGTGGGGTTAAGTTGGGATGAAGTCACAACGGCAAAACTAGCAAATTTAGGGTCAACGGTAAGTCCCAAATCCGAATTAGAATTAGCGGTTTATCAAAAATCTGTTGATCGGGTTTATGACGTCTTTATCGACAAAGTCGCCAAATCCCAAAATTTATCCCCACAACAGGTTAATACCGTTGCCCAAGGTCGGGTTTGGAGCGGCGAAGCAGCAAAACAGATCGGTTTAGTGGATCAATTGGGGGGATTAAATACCGCGTTAGAAGAAGCCGCTGACCAAGCTAAATTGGGCCAAAATTGGCAAATTAAAGAATACCCTACCCCCCAAGGCTTAGATGCTCTTTTGCTTAAGAACCTAGGGCAAAGTTTGTCATCTTTAGCAATAACGGATCAAGCTTATTTACCCCCACCCCTCCAAGTTAATTGGCAACAACTAGAAAGGGAATGGCATCAGTTAACTCAATTGAATGATCCCCAAGGAATTTATGTCCGGTTGCCGTTTTTATGGCCGTTATATTAGGGGACTACCACTATTGGGGGGAGGTTGCTGGGGGTGAAATCAGCAGGAATTGCGATTTAGTGCATCATTATCGCGGCGATCGCCCTGTCGTTACTCTGGAATCCTAGGTCATCTCGCCCCAGCCTATGGGGGTTAACTCTAATTTTGGGTCTGGTCATAGGCGGGGAAAAGATCCCGAGGAAAATCCTCCGCTGCAAGGCATGTGGTCATGGCTTTGTCTGGGTTGAAATTGGTAATATCCCGGCTAAGGGCGATCACACATTCTGAGTAGCGACCTGGCAGTAAACTCTGGCGGCAACTTTGTAGGGCGGCGAGGGTTAAATCGTCAGTTTTTAAGGCACTTAAGCCATCGGTTTGGGTCGGGTCTATGGGGGGAGTGGCGGTTGGGGGCGGGGAATCTGTCGTCGTCATCGGTGTTGAATTTTCAGCGGTTGTCCCCGCGGCCGTAGCATCGTCGCTTTTGGTTTCGCTTGTCATCGTCGGACGATAGCCTTTTAGCGCTCCATTATTGATATCCACCACACAATGGCTTAAATCCACTGGCCGCCGCACTTGGAAACAGGCTTGGAGGGCGATGTTGCCCGTGATATCGGTGTTACCGCTGATCCGATTAACGCATTCGGACATTTCCTTGGGAATGATGGCTTCGGAACAACCGGCCGCGGCGGCATCGTCGCTGACCCCATTGCGCTGCATTTCCGTTACACAAACATCAAATTGATTCCGGTTCCCCGCCACTGCGGCGATCGGGGTAAATACTAAGCCATTAACCATGAGTAACCCCAAGGAAACAGGCGTTAGGCGATGGTGGAGCAGCCGTTGGGAAAATGCAAGGGAGAACATGCTGGTTAATGCCAATACAGTATTGAAGCCATCTTGACAACTCCCAAGCCTTTAGGCGAGGGATTCCTGCTTCATTGGGTTTGTCTAGCCTTCAAGCATCTCTGTTTAAAGGCCCCGTCCAGATTCCCCTCGACAGGCATCTCTTTAATGTCCACGATGTGCCCCACCGCAGACTCAACAAGTCTTTAATTTATGTTTTTGTTTTTCCATTCCTAGACTATGACGCCCCTGCTTTCAGGTATTTCCTTTTGGTCATGCATTCTAGTCGGCGGAAACCACCAGTTTTGCCGCTCGTGGCACACTTGGGTGCATTGGCGAATTTAGTCTAACAAAAAAGCTGTGCTGAAGCACGGGGTTTTAGACCCATGTTTTTTGATAAACCACCTGGATTGTAATCAGAGTTTTGGAGAAGATCAAGCAGTAGCCAAGAACCAAAGCGGGATTATTTTTTAAGGTTGGCCTGCTGTTTAGGGAGTTTTATCCGGGGCTTTCGATTTCCCCCATGATGCAGATGCAGTTGATTTTAAGGCAGTGAAGATAGATTGCTGTCATCGGCGGCGGAAGCAGGATGCTCAACTTTTAGGGCGGGGAGTATGTCAAAATGCTTGGTATTCTATTTGAGCGTGCCTTGCTTTCCCCTTACTGTCCCCCATCCCCGAAGATTAATGCTGACTGATCACCGCTTGGGAGAAGCGACTGTGTCCTCCTCTATTCATCCAACGGCTATTATTCATCCCCAAGCGAAATTGCACCCGACAGTCAAGGTCGGCCCTTTCTGTGTGATTGGCGATCGCGTCACCATCGGAGCAGAAACGGCAATTGGCGCCCAGGTGGTTATTGAAGGGCCCACAGAAATTGGCGTGGGTAATCGGATTTTTCCGGGGGCAATTATTGGCAGTGAACCCCAGGATTTGAAATATAAGGGGGGGGAAAGTTGGGTCAAAATTGGTGATCATAATCAGATTCGAGAGTATGTCACCATTAATCGCGCCACGGAGGACCAAGCTGTCACCCAAATTGGCGATCGCAATTTACTGATGGCCTATGCCCATGTGGCCCATAATTGCGTGATTGAAAATGAAGTGATTATTGCCAATTCCGTGGCCTTGGCAGGACATATTTATATTGAATCCCAAGCCCGGATTAGTGGGGTGTTGGGGGTACATCAATTTGTTCACATCGGCCGGTTGGCCATGGTGGGGGGGATGAGTCGTATTGAGCGGGATGTACCGCCCTTTACCATTGTGGAAGGGAATCCCTCCCGGGTACGGACGCTCAATTTAATTGGGTTACAGCGGTCGGGGATGTCGGCAGAGGATTTAAGTGCCTTGAAGCAAGC
>JBJOGT010000079.1:0-6126 GCA_046048115.1 Cyanobacteriota bacterium
CGTTGAAATTAGACCCTAATAATCCGGAATACTACGATGGTCTGGGGTTTAGCTATGCGAACCTCGGCGAACTGAGCGAAGCCACTAGCGCCTATGCTGCTGCCATTAGCCTAGAACCGGCGTCGGTTAAGTATCGGTTAGCGTTAGGGGTGGTGCTATTGCGTCAGGGAGATTACGGACGGGTACGCCAAGTTTATGACGAAATTGCCCGTTTACAGCCAGGCAATGAAGATGCTGCGGTGATGATGGGGGCCGCGTTGCTAAAAAGTGGACAGATTGATCAAGCCATTACCTTCAACCAGGAAGCGCTGAAATATTTTCCGAACCGCTCCGAACTCTATTTACAATTGGGCAACGCTTACCTACAACAGGGCAATTTAACCGCCGCCCAGCAGGTTCTAGAACCCCGGTTAAACAGCGATTGGCGCAGTGTGACTCTCCATTTAACCTGGGCAAATTTAATGGAGGCCGAGCAAAATTATCCCGCCGCCCTTGATGGGTATAAGAAAGCCCTCCGTAATGATCCCCAGGCGATCGCCGCTAAGATTGGCAGCGGACGGATGTATTTAGCCCTGAATCAACCGGGGGAAGCAATTTGGATTTTTCGGGATTTAATCGGGGAAGCACCTAACAACGGGGATTTTCACTATTTCTTGGGGGAAGCCTATCTGGTAGATCAAAAAAAAGATTTAGCCAAAACCGCCTTTGAACAAGCCCAAAAACTCTACCAAGCTCAAAATAATTCTGAAGGATTGACGCGGGTGCAAGAACGACTACAGGAAATTTAATCCCTAGACCCCGTAAAATTTTATTAGCATTGTTCACCTTGACGATGTGCCAGATAACGTACGGCAAAATTCTCCAGCATGGAACAGTTTGAAGCGGTGGTGATTGGGGGCGGCCCGGCCGGGGGACAATGTGCACGGCAGTTGGCCCGGCAAGGCATTCAGGTTCTATTAGTCGAGCAACATCAAAACTTTGAGCAAAATAATTATTCCAGCGCTGCTTCTCCTTTAGAAATTCTCTCCTTATTTGATCTGCCCGAAACCGTGGTGGCCTGTTATTGGTCTAACTTGGCGATCGCCGCCAGTCGAACCAGCCATCAATGGAATAGTGACCAACCCCAGGGGGTGGTGTTTGATTTTGCTAAATTACGGGGGTTTTTGGCCGCATCTACCCAAAAAAATGGGGGAACGGTGTGGTTAGGATCTCGCTTTACGGGGTATCAAGATCAGGGGGATGAAATCATTGTGACCCTACGCCAACGGGGTAATCAAAAAATTCAGGTCAAAACCTCCCTCTTAATTGATGCCACGGGGTCAAAACGGTCTGTAATCAATGCCAACCAGCGTCAAAAACCTGATCAGAAGAATTACCGCCGGGGCATCGGCACGGAATATTTAATTGAAGTGGATGCCGCCACCCATCAACGTTACTGTGACACCCTGGTTTTTTTCCTCGGCTATCGCTGGAGTCCCCAGGGCTATTCGTGGATTTTTCCCATGGATAACCATCAGTTAAAGGTGGGAACAGCCATTTTTGCCGGTAATCATCGCCATTTAGGCAAGCTCAAACCCATCCGCACCTACACCGAGGCGATTATTCAGGACTATTTGAAACCGGATCATTACCGCTTAATTGAAATCCATGGTTCTGTCTTAGATTATGCTAAAAACCAAAGTGATACTTACCACCGGGGTGGGGTAGTGGCGATCGGGGACGCGGTTTCCTCGGTCAACTTTTTAGGGGGCGAAGGTATTCGCCATGGCATGGCCAGTGCCGATATTGCCATTCCCTTTCTGAAGGATTATCTCAACGGCGATCGCCAAGCTTTAGTTGGTTACGAACAAGCCATGAAAGCCCATTTCGGCAAAACCTGGCAACGGAGTGAATACCTCAACCAACGCATTTATTTTGAATTCAGCGATGCCAAAATTGACCTGGGGGTCACCTATTTACGGTACCTGGGTTATGGGTCGGTGCTGGATCTCCTGTTTAACTATCGATTTGATAGGATCTACGGGGGCATGATGCCCTTATTACTCAAAAAAATTGCCCAACTCAGCCAACTATGCCGTCCCTGGATCCGGAGCCTCGCTCGTTTTCTGTCCCCCTCATCCTAGTCTTAAGTCTGGGTCTTTGTGGTTTATTGGTGGGTTGCAGTGGCAATCAAGCCCTAGAAAATCGCTTGACAGCAAATCCCGATCTCCCAACCACTGCCCAAAGTTCCAATGCTCCCCCAACGGCGATCGCCTCCCCCAGCCCAACCCCAGTCCCTAACCCCGATGCTCTCCCCTCGCCCACGGTAGATCAAAGTCCCACGGCGACTAATAACGAATTTAGTGATCTGGCGGCCTTGCCCGGATCTGTCGCCACCGAAATCCAAGACCTTGCCGCCTTAGGGGTAATTACGGCCAAAACTGGCCAGGAGTTTGCCCCCCAGCAGCCCATTACTCGCGCAGAATTTAGTCGGTGGTTATTCCAAGCCAATAATATTTTTTTCGCTAACCAACCCAGTAAACAAATTCGTCCCGCGGCCGCCAATGCCCAACCGGTTTTCACCGACGTTCCCAATACCCACCCCGATTTTGCCTATATTCAAGGCTTTGCTGAAGCAGGGTTAATTCCGTCTGCCCTAACCAATGACCCCAATGCCACCCTCTTTCGCCCCGATGCCCCGTTAACGCGGGAGGATTTACTCCGTTGGAAAGTGCCCTTAGACCAGCGGGGAACCTTATCCAAAGCCAGTTTGGATAATATTAAGGAAACCTGGGGCTTTCAGGATGCGGCCAAAATTCACCCCCAGGCTTGGTCGGCCCTATACGGCGACTTTCAAAGCGGCGATCGCTCCAATTTGCGGCGGATGTTTGGCTTTATTACTATTTTTCAACCCCAAAAACCCGTTACTCGGGCCGAAGCGGCCACGGCATTGTGGTACCTAGGCAATCAGACCGAAGGCCTAACCGCAGCGGAGGTTTTAAAAACCCCGGATACGTCCTCTCCTTCTTTACCCAGTTCCCCCTAATATTTTTTAGCTCAAATCAACTAAGAATGACGCGGCTTGTGTCTGTCGTCAGATCTCTGGCAACCAAACAACTAAACGGATTAAGCTTAAAAAACGACTCATTTGCATCCTCCTTAGCCTAAACTTTTTAAAAAACCCCTTAGTCTGGACTTTTTTTCTTTGTCCGGTCAGGATAATATTAATCTGCTAATCAGAGAATCGATCCTTGAAGAGTTAGACAATGCCCCTATCCTCCCAACCAGCCATCTTAATTATTGGTGGTGCAGAAGATAAAGTTCACGGCCGTGAAATTTTACAGACATTTTGGCTGCGCTCTGGTGGCACAGATGCCGTCCTTGGTGTTATCCCGTCCGCTTCCCGGGAGCCGTTGTTGATTGGCGATCGCTATCAGACGATTTTTCACAGCATGGGGGTGAAGCAATTAAAGGTGCTGGATATCCGCGATCGCGCCCAAGGGGATGATCCCGACTATCGCGCCTTTGTCGATGAATGCAGCGGCATTTTTATGACCGGGGGGGATCAACTGCGCCTCTGTGGGTTGCTGGCGGATACCCCCTTAATGAATCGTATTCGGCAGCGGGTTCACCAGGGGGAAATTAGCTTGGCCGGAACCAGCGCCGGCGCCGCCGTCATGGGCCATCACATGATTGCCGGGGGGAGCAGTGGAGAGTGGCCCAACCGTGCCCTGGTAGATATGGCGGTGGGGTTAGGCATCATTCCCGAAATCATTGTGGATCAACACTTCCATAACCGTAACCGCATGGCCCGCTTACTAAGCGCCATTTCCACCCATCCTGAACTGTTGGGTTTAGGGATTGACGAAGATACCTGCGCCATGTTCGAGCAGGATGGCAGCATTCGGGTGATTGGCCAAGGCACCGTGTCCTTTGTGGACGCCCAGGAGATGACCTATACCAATGCTGCCCAGATCAGCGCTAATTCTCCCCTGAGTTTGCATGGTCTCCGGCTCAATGTGTTGGTGCATGGGGAAACCTATTTTCCCGAAAAAAAGTTGGCATTTCCCCGGATTGACTAAGTCAGGGCCCAGGAAATTTCAGGCGGAGGGCGATCGCCCTGGTTCCCCCAAAGATTGTTCACTATGAACAGTTTCAGACGGATCTCTCCCTTGAGAATAAAAGTCGGCGTATTGTGCTTCTCGCAGTGGATTTTGACTGGCAGCGATCATGAAAATTCTGAAAACCCTAACTCTCCGTGGCCCCAATTATTGGAGCATTCGACGTAAGCAATTGATCGTGATGCGCCTCGATCTAGAGGATTTAGCCGATCGCCCTTCCGACACCATTCCCGGCTTCTATGAGGGCTTGATTAAACTATTGCCCAGCTTAATTGAGCATTTTTGTTCACCGGGACATCGCGGTGGCTTTTTGGAACGGGTGCAAACTGGCACCTACATGGGGCACATCGTTGAGCATGTGGCCTTGGAATTACAAGAGTTGGCGGGGATGACCGCAGGATTTGGTCGGACGCGGGAAACGGCAACGCCGGGGATTTATAACGTTGTTTTTGAATATGTAGATGAACAGGCGGGACGCTATGCCGGTCGAGCCGCCGTCAGGATTTGCCGGTCCCTGGTGGATACGGGCACCTATGACGCCTCAGAATTAGAAAGGGATTTAGAAGATTTACGGGATCTGTGCGCCAATTCTGCCCTAGGCCCCAGCACGGAAACCATTGTGACCGAGGCCAATGCCCGCAAGATTCCCTGGATGTTACTCAGTGCCCGGGCCATGGTGCAACTGGGATACGGTATTTACCAACAACGCATTCAAGCCACCCTCAGTTCCCATTCCGGCATTTTAGGGGTAGAGCTAGCCTGTGATAAGGAAGGTACCAAAACCATTTTGAGCGATGCGGGCATTCCGGTGCCGAAGGGAACCACCATTCAATATTTTGATGACCTCCAAGGTGCGATTGCCGATGTGGGGGGCTATCCAGTGGTAATCAAACCCCTCGATGGCAACCATGGCCGGGGCATTACCATTAATGTGCGGAATTGGGACGAGGCGATCGCCGCCTACGATTTAGCCGCCGAAGAATCCAAAAGCCGATCTATTATCATTGAGCGGTTTTATGAAGGCAGTGATCACCGAGTTCTCGTCATTAACGGCAAACTGGTGGCCGTGGCGGAACGGATTCCGGCCCATGTGGTGGGGGACGGTCAATCCACCATTAGTGAATTAATTGAGCAGACTAACCAAGATCCCAATCGGGGCCATGGCCACGACAACATCCTCACCAAAATTGTGGTCAATAAAACGGCGATCGATGTGTTAGCCCGGCAGGATTTAACCCTTGATAGTGTGTTATCCGATCAGGAGATTGCTTACCTACGGGCCACGGCTAATCTAAGCACCGGCGGCATTGCCATTGATCGCACCGATGATATTCACCCCGAAAACGTCTGGTTGATGGAACGGGTAGCCAAGGTCATTGGGTTAGACATTGCCGGTATTGATGTGGTGACATCGGATATCAGCCAACCCCTGCGGGAAACCAATGGGGTAATTGTGGAAGTCAATGCCGCCCCCGGTTTTCGGATGCACGTTGCCCCCAGCCGGGGCTTACCCCGTAACGTGGCCGCGCCGGTCTTGGATATGCTCTTTCCCCCCGGCACCCCCAGCCGCATTCCTATCTTGGCCGTCACGGGGACGAACGGTAAAACCACCACCACCCGGCTGTTGGCCCACATTTATCGTCAAACAGGCAAAACCGTCGGTTACACCAGCACCGATGCTATTTATATCAACGAATATTGCGTCGAAAAGGGCGATAACACCGGGCCTTACAGTGCCGGGGTGATCCTACGGGATCCCACGGTGGAAGTGGCGGTGCTGGAAACGGCCCGGGGCGGCATTTTGCGGGCGGGCTTAGCCTTTGATACCTGCGATGTGGGGGTGGTGCTCAATGTAGCGGCGGATCACCTGGGGCTAGGGGATATTGACACCATTGAACAGATGGCCAAAGTTAAATCCGTGGTGGCTGAGGTGGTTCATGCCGATGGTTATGCCATCCTCAATGCCGATGATCCCTTGGTGGCGGCCATGGCGGAAAAGGTCAAGGCCAAAATTGCCTATTTCTCG
>JBJOGT010000080.1:0-8498 GCA_046048115.1 Cyanobacteriota bacterium
ATAAAATCCCGGCAGCCAGGTTTGCCAGTGATCCCTGTAATGCCAGACCCACCGCCAAGCTTGCTGTACCGAGAATGGCAATTAAAGACGTTGTTTCAATCCCCAATTGGGACAAAAACAATAACACGAGGATGACAAGGAATAAATAATAACTAAAATTGCTAACAAAATGAACAAAGGTAGGCTCTAGATTGGATTGTTTTAGAACCCGACTGATCAGTTTTTGTAATCTTTTCGAGAGCCATAGCCCTACAATTAGAATCACAACTGCCGACAGTATCTTTAAAGCAAAGCTAGCCACTAAACTCAGAATGGCTGCTTGATCAAAACTGAACATTATGACACCTATAGACCGATGGAAAGAACTGACCCCGTATTCAAGCGAGGCGTGACGTTGGGGCGATCGCCGATTTAAAGTTAGCGACGATCTTTCCCCAAACACCTAAGTTACGCAGAAAGTGTCGCTTTAGACCCTTGTAATCGGTTTAGGGGAAAGTTTAAGGCTTCCCGTTGTTGCAGATAAATCCGGGCAACTTCCCTAGCCAGGTTACGAATGCGGCCAATATAACGAGTTCTTTCGGTGACGGCAATGACTCCTCTGGCATCAAGCAAATTAAAGGTATGGGAGCATTTCAAGACATATTCCAAGCTGGGCAGAGCTAAACTCCGTTCAATTAACTGGCTTGCTTCTTGTTCATACAGGGCAAACAGTTGTAACAATAAGTCCGGGTTGGACGCTTCAAAATTATAAGTACATTGTTCCACCTCCCCCTGCCAAAAAATATCACCGTAGGAAAGGGTGTCATTCCACTGAATCTGGTCGATCGCCTCGACATTTTGTAAATACATGGCTAGGCGTTCTAATCCGTAGGTAATTTCAATGGACACAGGACGACAATCAATGCCGCCACACTGCTGGAAATAGGTAAATTGGGTCACTTCCATGCCATCCAGCCACACTTCCCAACCTACGCCCCAGGCACCCAAGGTTGGAGATTCCCAGTTATCTTCTACAAAACGAATGTCATGATCTTCGGGGTGGATACCCAAAACTCGCAACGAATCCAGGTAAATCTCTTGAATGTTATTGGGAGAAGGTTTGATCAGTACTTGGTACTGGAAATAATGCTGCACCCGATTAGGATTTTCCCCATAGCGACCATCGGTGGGACGGCGACAGGGTTCCACATAGGCCACTGACCAGGGTTCTGGCCCGATCGCCCGCAAAAAGGTGTGGGGATTCATCGTTCCGGCCCCCTTTTCCGTATCAAACGGCTGGGCAATTAAGCAACCCTGCTGGGCCCAAAAGTCGTTTAATTTGGCAATGACAGCTTGGAAGGTGATGGTCATGGATTTCGCAAACAGGGAATGACAAACAACTAGCCTGTCTATTTTCCCACACCCCCGGCGATCGGGTTTAAACCGTGGCTTCTTCTAGCATTAACTTAGAGCGCCGGACGGCATCGGGCACTGTAATTGGGTAGTTACCATTAAAGCAAGCGGAACAAAAATGGCTGACATTTTCGCCGGTACAGAGCAACATGCCTTCCTGGGAAAGATAGGCCAGGGAGTCCACTTCGATTTGTTCGGCAATCTCTTCCACCGTTAACCGCGCCGCAATCAATTGCTTTTGATCATCGGTGTCAATGCCATAGAAACAGGGATGGGTCACTGGTGGGGAAGAAATCCGCATGTGGACTTCCGTGGCCCCCGCTTCCCGCAAAGCCCGCACAATCTTACGACTGGTGGTGCCCCGGACAATGGAGTCGTCCACAATAATCACCCGTTTGCCGTTTAAAACATCTTTTAAAGGATTAAGCTTCATGCGGATACCATGTTCGCGCATGTGTTGGGTGGGTTGAATAAAAGTGCGGCCCACATAGCGATTTTTAATTAAGCCTTCGGCGTAGGGAATGCCCGATGCCTGGGAAAAGCCGATCGCCGCTGGAATGCCCGAATCCGGAACCCCCATGACAATGTCCGCATCCACCGTGGATTCCTTGGCTAAATATTCCCCAATCCGCATGCGGTAGGTATATAAACTTTCATCATTGACCACACTGTCGGGGCGAGAAAAATAAATCATCTCGAACACACAGAGTTTGCGTTCTGCGGCTTCCGCTAGTTGGTAGGATTCCAATCCGGCTTCCGTAATCCAAACCAATTCCCCAGCCTTTACCGTCCGCAGGTAGGTTGCCCCGATAATATCCAGACCGCAGGTTTCCGACGCCAACACGTAGCGGGGAATTTCCTCTTCCAACACCCCAATTACAAGGGGCCGAATGCCGTGGGGATCGCGGACACCGATAATACCGTCGGGGGTTCCAATCACTAAACTATAGGCGCCCTGGCAAAGGGTTAAAGCCGCAATCGTCGCCCCGACCCAATCCTTCCCTTGGTTCACCTCATCGGCGATCGCCACGGCGATCATTTCCGAGTCCGTCGTGGTCACAAACTCCCCACAGCCCCGATCCACCAGAATTTGTCGTAATTGTTGCGTATTCACTAAATTGCCATTGTGAGCCAAACCGAGGGAACCTAATCGAGTCGGTACCACGGCGGGTTGAGCATTGGCCCGATGGCTTGATCCGGTGGTGGAATAACGGGTGTGGCCCACCGCATGGGTTCCCGTCAATTCCTGGAGCTTATCCTCCGTAAAGACCTGGGAAACTAGCCCCATATTTTTGTAGCAATGCACTTGATCACCCTCAAAGGTGGCAATCCCAGCGGATTCCTGACCGCGATGTTGCAACGCATACAAGCCAAAATAAGTCAGCTTGGCCACTTCTTCTTCGGGGGCATAGATGCCAAACACGCCGCAGGCTTCTTCCGGTTTATCAGCGGCAAATTCGAGTAACGATTGACTGTCGGTAGATTCAGTCGAGGAGGGGAACATGGCGGTAATCTTCCTGGGTCAAAAAGAGAATGGGAACAGGGGCAAGGAAAAGTTGGGCTTGATCGGAAATAATAGTCAGATAAGCGTCAACCCAGCGATAAAGTAGGGCGCACTGGGACAAATCATCCTTTCTTAATCAATCGTTAACTCATACTAGCAAAGAAGTTGTTGCTGCACCGCTGTCATTAGCAGGGAATAGTTGTCAACAAAGAATGGACTCGATAGATTAATGTATAGGAATCGTTTTCTAGGAAAATTTTAATTATGGAAAGTGTTGCTTACATTCTAGTGCTGACCATGGCACTTGCTGTACTCTTTTTTGCGATCGCCTTCCGCGAACCCCCCCGGATTCAGAAATAAGTGTGTTAAAAGCGTCGGTATTTTCTAAACGTCGACACCAATCATTTCACTGGATCTTGGTTTGGCTAAATTATTGTCCATCCCATTGGTTAGCTTGACTTTGCTGCAACTTTCTTGTATGCGTAGGGTTATGGCTAACTTTTTTTATTAATTTTCTGCGTTGCCCACAACCCCTTACACAACAACCAGTAGCCATTTGCCCAGAGCATAAACTTTAACGGCGTTGATGCTTTCTTTTTGTTCATTAGTTACTTTTTTATCTTTTTATTACTAGGCTTGCCACTATGCAATGTCCCCACTGCCAACACAACAATAGTCGCGTTTTGGAATCTCGGTCGAGTGAAGGGGGGCAAAGTATCCGACGACGGCGGGAATGCTTAATCTGTAAATATCGTTTTACCACCTATGAACGGGTGGAATTTTTGCCGGTGACTGTGATCAAATCCGATGGGGAACGGCAAGCCTTTGATCGGTCTAAGTTGCTCCAAGGGATGGTGAGGGCCTGTGAAAAAACAGGGATTTCTTTTCAGCGGTTAGAGCATATTGTTGAAGAAATTGAAGCCCAACTCCAACAACAACCTAAACGGGAAATTCGGAGTGAGGCGATCGGGCAGATGGTGTTGCAATATCTGCGGGAAGAAAATGAGGTGGCTTATATCCGGTTTGCGTCAGTGTACGGACGTTTTCAGGGCATTGCGGATTTTGTCCATACCCTCAAACAACTCCAACAGGGGCGATCGCCACAGTCAGAACCGCTGGATTCATCGGAGCTAAGGGATACTGGGTCAACGGTTGCAGACACCGACACCCATCATGCTTGGGACAATGGGGAGCATTCTTTAGCGGTTTCTTCTTAATTAATAGCCATTGAGTTTTTTTCATCGACCTTGCCTAACATTGACTATGCCAGGGGATAATGCGCTAAAAATACGAGGTGGTTTAAAATTTAGCCACAGAATTTTTTTAACTTTTTAGTGTTGCCTTAATGGTCGTGCCAGTTCCCAAACAAACCCGCTCCATCACCATTCGTCTTGCGACCTTAGATGACATTTCTGCGCTAGCAACGCTGTTAGTGAACAGTTTTCATCCTCCCCAGGGTTGGTTGATGTGGAGTTATCCTTTTCTACGCCTGGGAATTTCCGAAGATTTGCGGTTACGGTTGCGGAACGACGATGGCAATTATCGTTGTTTGATTGCCGTCACCTTGGAAGATCAAAAAATTGTTGGCACTGCGGAAATCGCCTTGAAACCCTGGTTTTATCGTCCCAAAACAACGGCCTATATTTCCAACCTTGCGGTCAGCCCCAGCCATCGTCGCCTAGGGGTGGCCAAACAACTTTTACAACGTTGTCAAACAGTAGCGGAACAGTGGCATTGTCAACGGGTAAGCTTACACGTTTTAGAAAATAATTTAGTGGCCCAGGGCCTATACCAAGGGGCTGGTTTTCGTTGTCAAAGGAGTGAGTGGAGTTGGCAATCTTGGTTGTGGTCAAAACCCCGACGGTTACTATGGGAAAAATCCCTGGCGGTGGAAGTGCCCTGTCCCCCTTCGGTTAATAAGGTTCTCTGAGGAGCGAAAGGGTGACGATCGCCTGGGTAAAAGTGCGGTTACTGCTGTCGTGTTCCCCAAAATGATTATGAAATCTGATACTGTGCCTCCCCATCGACAAACGTTACAGCAATTGGCCCATCAAGCGGGTTATCCTTCCCTGACGGCCTTGGCCCGAGGAGCGGGGGTTTCCGAGTGGCAACTGGCTAGGCTAGAGTGGGGCCTGTTGTCCCAGATGTCCGTGGGGGTGATGGCTAAACTGGCGATCGCCTTAAGGATGCCGTTGGATCAGCTTTTAGGGGGATTGGGATTAACGGAAATGTTACCGTCCCAACCCGGTGATCCCGAGAATGTCCTGTCAATACAACAACAATTACAAACCCTAGAAACGGAATATAAACGCCTCCAGGCTGAACTTTCCACCCAGTCTGTGACGTTAAAGGCCCAATTTCAACAAAACGCGCTGAATACCCTAGAGCCGTGGTTATTGCAATGGCCCACCGCCGCTGCCCATGCTCAACAAAATCCTGCCTTTTCCGCCCAAAAACTGTTACCCCTAACCCGACCGATCGCCGCATTATTAAAACAATGGCAGATCGAGGCGATCGCCGCCGTTGGGGACTGGGTTCCCTATGATCCCCGCTGGCACGAATTTATGGGAGAGGGGTTGCCCCCCGCTGAATCTACCCTGGTGGTCGTTCGCTACGTTGGTTATCGTCAAGAAGATCGGTTACTATATCGCGCTAAGGTTAGTTTGCCACTAAATACCCCTTGATAAGGATTTGATGAGCATGTTATGGGTGATGGGAACAATGGGTGGGCTGCTTCTAGCGGGCACGGGTTGCTTAATGGCGATCGGGAATCCGGGGCAGATTGACTATGAAGATTATGCCACCGACAGTCTAAGTTCGTATTTGAAACAGGAAGTATGTCCCCAAGCACCAGTAGAATTTGGGGGGTTTATCCAGAGTTATTGCAAAACCCTAGTGGATAGTGGCCAACCCCAGATTAAACAAATCATTGCCCATACCACGACCCAACAAAATTTTTTCTTATTCAGTATTTACGAAACGACTTTGGCATTGCCTGATCCTCTGCCGACCTACGAATTTCAAACCATTGGCGTTATGCAACAGTTTTATACCTATCAGGCGTCTGAATTATAAGTTATTCACAAAATCCCCTAGGTTAGTCTCAGGAAAGACTCAGTCAATTTTCAGCCTATTTTTTTGACCGTGACATACCCTTAAAGATAACGTTCGCACTACCTCATAAGCACAATCATCATTATGAATGCTAGCGATTGGTTTGGATTACTCCACCCTTTTTTGGCCGTTGTTTGGGTCTATCCCTTGTTGGGTATTGTTACTCTCCGGGCTTGGCAAACCCGTCAACGTCGCCTTGAAATTGCAACCCAGAAAAAAAGTAAAATTGCACCGGCCGTTGGTCCAGAACACGTACAAATTGGTAAGATTTTATCGGCCTCGGTGGTGGGTGCGTCCCTATTGGGGATTAGTTATGCCATTTTTAGTAAGGCGATCGCCAATCAATCCCTCGGTGCTGAGCCATTTTTATATCTTTTCATTGGACTGTTACTCATCGCTACCGTTACCAGTTTAGTCCTGCTGTATCGAGCCAAACCACCGTTGTGGCGGGGAATTTTTGCCACATTAACGGGGCTGGGGGTAGTAATTTTGGGTTGCCAAGAAGGGGTGTATCGCCGGGGATCAGAATGGTATTGGTCCCATTATTATTACGGCGTTGGCGCGACATTACTCATGATTTTTTCCCTGGCTATTGTTCAAGATATTTACCGTGACCGCACCTTAAAATGGCGGATAACCCATGTTGTATTAAATTGTTTTGCACTATTTTTATTCGTGGGTCAGGGTTTCACCGGCGCACGGGATTTGTTGGAAATTCCCCTCAGTTGGCAAAAACCGTTGGTCTACCAATGTGACTACCAAGCTAAGACCTGTCCCCCCCTCGCTGACCCCGCCCCTACTCCATAGCCCCGGTAGGAGACTCCCTCCCAATAGTATTGCTGCAATGTCGTTTACGTTCTTCCCTGAGTCCTATGCCCAATTCCAGTTCTAATACAACCTTGGTAGTAACTAAGCAAGTAAATATACGGTGATGTTGTTGGCGATCGCCGGGGAGAGACAATGTAAACATTGATGGGTTATTGAATGACTTGAGATTAAAGTCAACGGTGGTGATTGTCCCGATGTCATCAATTAAGTTACAGTAACAATTGCGGTAACACTAACAGTTGCATAAAGTTTAGGGAAATGAGCGAATATCAAATTTATGAATTTCAAGCTGTTGATCGGCCATTAACAAACCTAGAACGAGAGGAGATTCGCCGACTATCGAGTCGGGTAAATCCCACTAGTCATCAGGCGATGTTTACCTATAGCTATGGTGGTTTTCGCGGCAATCCCCTAGATACCCTAGTAACTTATTTCGATGCAATGTACTATGTTGCTAATTTTGGCGTTCAGGAGTTAGCGTTTCGCCTTCCTAAATCATTGTTAGATCGAGAAGCAACCAAGGCTTATTTATATGAGGGCTGTATTGAACTTACCCCTAAAGATCAGTGGTATATTTTGGATATTTCCTACTCGATGGAAACGGGGTTTGGCTGGCTCGAAGAAGAAAGCAGATTACCCGACTTTATTGATCTACGGCAGGAAATTCTTCAGGGAGATTATCGAGGACTGTATTTGGCCTGGCTGCGGTTGGTGACGCTAAAGTTCAATGACATTGACTGTGATGTTGAATTTGATGAGGAAGCCCTAGAGCCGCCTGTACCCCCTGGCCTACAAACCTTGTCCCCCGCCCAAGCTGCATTTGTCCAAACCTTTGAGATCGATCCGGCCATCCTCGCCGCTGCCCAACAAGCCAGTGGTCCGCTATCAAACACACCAGAGATTGATTGGTCAGGGGCGATCGCCCAGTTATCATCCCAAGAACAACAAACTTTTTTAAGGCGACTGGCAGAGGGGGAACCCAATTTAACCGCTAAGTTCCAAAAAGCATTACGTCCTTTTGTAACCACATCTTCTTCAGCGACATCTACCCAACCCCCACGGCGATCGGCGAAACAGTTATTGGCATTGGCTGAGGTAGAGCAGAAAAAAGCAATGCAATTGGCAAAGGAAAGCGCAAAAGCAGAACGGATTAAGGCCCTACAAACGCTAGCTCCGAAGGAACCGTATCTCTGGGAAGAAGTAGAAAAGATTATGCGAGAGAAAAAGAGTCCTTCCTATGGCAGGGCGACGGAATTACTCGTAGATCTGAAGGATTTGGCAGTATTTCAACACCAGGAAGTCATCTTTGAGGCACGTCTGCATAAACTCTGTGAGTCCTATTCCCCCACTCCGGCTCTGGTAAAACGTTTGAAACAGGCGAAATTACGCTGAAGACAATGGCGATCGCCGGGGATAAACGGTCTGAACCTTTGATTTTGTTCAATGATTTTAGAATAGATCAGATAGGGGATTTAATTAGGGCTTGCTGAATAAATGTAGAACCTTTACCAAGAAAGACTTTCAGCCATTTTTTGAATAATAAAGTGCAAGCTTTTGGGGGGACAGGCTCAAAATTCGTGCATTTTTCTGGAAAATTATCGCCTGAAATTCAGATCCGCCCCCCAAAGCCCTTATTTTTCTTGGTGTGTGGCACCTGGCG
>JBJOGT010000081.1:0-5312 GCA_046048115.1 Cyanobacteriota bacterium
CCAATCTAAAAGTCAATTTTTAGCTAAAATGAGCCACGAATTGCGGACGCCCCTCAATGACATTTTGGGTTTCAGCCAAGTCATGAACCGCGACAATACCCTATCAGCGGAACACCGCCAGCATCTGAAAATTATTAATCGCAGTGGTGAGCATCTTCTATCTCTGATTAACGATGTGTTAGAAATGTCCAAAATCGAAGCGGGACACCTGAGTTTTAATGCCAACCCCTTCAATCTCCATCAACTGGTGGAGGTTATTGCCGAAATGCTGCAACTAAAAGCGTCGGCCAAAAATTTGCAATTATTGTTGGAATACGACCCTCACATTCCTTCCTCTGTGGTCACCGATGAAGGTAAATTACGCCAGACATTAACTAATTTGCTAGAAAATGCGATTAAGTTTACCAATGAAGGTTGGGTTAAATTACGGGTGTTTACTGGGAGCACACCAACCCAAATTTTTTTTGAAGTCAGTGATACGGGCCTGGGCATTGCCCCCGAGGAACAGCATTTATTGTTTGATCCCTTCTCGCAAACGGAATCCGGTCGCAAATCCATGCAGGGAAAGGGGTTAGGTTTACCCATTTGTAAGCAGTTTGTCAGTTTGATGGGGGGCAATTTTACTGTGAAAAGCGAGGTGAACAAGGGATCAATTTTTTGCTTTGACATTCAGGTTGAGATTGCCGACTCCCTCGAATCGCCGGTGGCTCCCGTAGGAAAAATGGTCATTGGGGTCGAACCGGGCCAACCCCACTATCGGCTGTTGATTGTGGAAGATGTGGAAGAAAATTCCCTTTTGTTACTCAAGTTGTTGAGTCCCCTGGGTTTTGATATCCGCACCGTTAACAATGGCCAGGGGGCGATCGCCGTTTGGAAAGAATGGCAGCCCCATCTGATTTGGATGGATTTATTAATGCCGATAATGGACGGTTATGAAGCCACCAAGCGCATTCGTGCTCTGCCCGGCGGCAAAGAAACTATTATTATTGCCCTCACGGCCAATGCCTTCAACGATGTACATCATGGGGTTTTAGATGTGGGCTGTGATGATTATTTAGCGAAACCTTTCCAAGAAGCTCACATTTTTGAATTAATGGCTAAACATTTAGGGATTCGCTACTGCTATCGAGAAGACAGTAGTTCCCAGGTAGGGTCTAGGCAATCAAAATTTAGTCTGACTCCCCAGGACTTAATGATCATGCCTGAAACGTGGCGATCGCAGTTGCACGATGGGGCGTTAGCCATGGATGAAGATTATTTAACGAGTTTGATTGCGGAAATTCCAGCGGAACACCAAAATCTAGCCAATAATTTAACCCATTTAATCGAAAATTTTCGCCTTGACTTAATTCTGGAATTGACCCTTCCCAATGACTAACGTTGCTGCCTACCCACCGAAAGAAACATTATTAATTGTTGATGACTCCAGTGATAATTTGCGCCTGTTATCCACTATGTTGCAGTCCCAAGGATACCAAGTCAAAAAAGCAATCAGTGGGAAATTTGCGTTGCAATCATTAACCGTTATTGAACCCGACTTGATTTTATTAGACGTCAATATGCCAGAAATGGACGGTTATCAAGTGTGCCAAACCCTTAAAACCAATCCCCAATACCAAGCAATTCCTATTATTTTCATTAGTGCCGCCGATCAATTATTTAATAAAGTGCAAGCATTTAAGATGGGGGCTGTTGACTATATCACCAAACCATTTCACCTCGAAGAAGTCCTCATCCGAGTGGAAAATCAACTCACCCAGAAACGACTTTACCGAGAATTAGAAAAGCAAAATGCTCTCTTAAAAACCGAAATTGATGAACGCCTAAAGATTGAAAAAGCTCTCACCGATGCCAATCATAAACTTGAGGAATTAGCCTCCCAAGATGGTCTCACGGGCTTGGCAAATCGTCGTCATTTTGATCACTATTTAGCAACCCAATGGCAATATGCGTTGCTGAATCAACAGATCCTGTCCCTCATTCTCATTGATGTGGATTTTTTTAAAGCCTATAACGATGCTTACGGCCATTTGTTAGGGGACGATTGCCTCAAACAAGTGGCGACAATTCTTAAATCCGTGAGTCGAAAACAGTCTGATTTGGTGGCCCGCTATGGGGGGGAGGAGTTTATTATTGTGTTGCCAAACACCACTGTAGATGAAGCTGAACAATTAGCCCACCGTATCCAACAGGCGATCGCCGACCAAAAAATTCCCCACCGTCAATCGTTGGTCGCGGAATATGTCACCCTGAGTATGGGAATAAGCGATGCAATCCCCACGATCCAGGAAACCGTGGCTGATTTAATTCAAAGGGCCGACTTCGCTCTCTACCAAGGGAAAAGCGCGGGACGAAATCGTATTATTTGCTATCTTCCATAAATCTAGTCTACGAAGGGACGTTGGCTGATTTGCCCCCGAGCATTGGCACTGGTAAGGGTTAATGGGACTCCAAGGACAGAACGGCAAAAAAACTCGGTGTTGGAGTTTATACGGCCATAGCCTGCCTTGGTGAAAATCCTATTTGCCAATGCAAAATCGACTAAAGATACGGTCTAAAACGGATTCAGTGACATTTTCCCCAGTAAGGTTTCCCAAGGCTTGAATGGCAAGGCGTAAATCAATAGTCCAAAAATCCAGGGGTAATTCTTCTTTGAGGGTTTGTTGGACATTAGCTAGGGCCAATTGGGCTTCGATTAAGACCGCTGCTTGACGTTGATTAATGGCAAAATCTAAATTTTTGGGCATAATTTTTTGGTGATTAACCTGTTGCAAAATTGCCGTTTCTAGGGCATCAATGCCTTGGTTTTGAGCGGCAGCGGTGGTTACCATCTGGGGGATTGTGTTGGGATAATTAACATTGGTGGGATCGCCGAGGTCCGTCTTATTAATCACTAAAATTAATGGTCGATTTTTGACCTGTTCGTAAATGAGTTGCTCCGCCTTTGTCCAGCCTAATTGGGCATCCAGGGTTAATAGGACTAAATCCGCCTGTTGGGCTGCTTGGTGCGATCGCTCCACGCCAATTTTTTCAACCTTATCGCCGGTTTCTCGAATACCTGCCGTATCAAGCACTTGGATGGGAATGCCCCCCACCACTAATTGGGATTCCACCACGTCCCGAGTTGTCCCCGGTAGGTCAGTGACGATTGCCCGATCACTCCGACTCCAGGCATTGAGTAAACTAGATTTGCCCACATTGGGCTGACCGACGATCGCCACTTTTAGCCCAGTGCGGAGTAATTCCCCCCGATCCGCCGTGGCCAAAATGTCTGTGACCCGTTGATAAACCCCATTTAATTGCTGCTGAATTAAGGTCTGATCCAGGGGGGGTAAATCGTCTTCAAAATCAATGCGGGCTTCCACTTCCGCCAAAATATCTAAACAGGTTTCCCGCAATGCCCGGATCGGTTGGGCGAGTTTACCTTGAATGCCAGCTAGGGCGATCGCCGCGGCCTGGGGAGACTGGGCACTGACTAATTCACTGATACTTTCTGCCTGGGTCAGATCCAAACGCCCATTTAAAAAAGCCCGCAGACTAAATTCCCCCGGTTGGGCTAACCGTGCCCCTTGGTGTAAGCACAATTGCAATACCCGTTGAACCGGAATAATGCCGCCATGACATTGGAATTCCACCACGTCCTCTTTGGTGTAGGAACGGGGGGCCAACATTAATAACAACAGGGCTTCATCGATCGCCGTTTGAGTCTGGGGATCGCGGACATAACCGTATAAGATGCGATGGCTTTCCCACATCTGTTTTCCCGGCGCAGCAAATAAAATTTTGGCAATGGCTAAGGCGTCTGGCCCTGAGAGCCTCACCACACCGATGCTTCCCTGATCTGGCACAATGGCCGTGGCGATCGCCACAATAGTATCTCCTAAAGTCATAATTTTATACTTAGCTCAATCGATGGGTAGCAACTTAAGCAAAAAGCCCTATTGTCAAGAGGTGGGGGAAAGGACAGAGAAATAGGGACTAACGTCAAGTTGCCTTGGGGGTTTACGGATAGTCTTAATGACACAGAGGTCGGGATTTTCAGAGGCAGCAGGGTAAGCAACGGGCTCGGCTGCGTAGCCGTTATTGTAAGCATGATTGAAATGATAAAGGCCCCGCCAAACCATTTCCATTCACTTTGAGCACTTTTGCCCCCAACAAGTCTTGGTGGTTTAGCATCCTTAGTTAACTGTATTACCGACGGCCCCTGATTTCAGATTCGTGTTACCACCGCCGCTACCATTAACGGCAACGTTAATATTCACTACCGCATTCCCAATCCTCGATAGTAGGCTTGTTGACCATAGACTGCTGGACACAGTAACGCTTTCAAGTGCTGGTTAATGGCCTCATTATCGGAGGCAGGCAGATTTCCTCGTCGGATATGATCTGGATTTCTTCAATATCGGTGAATTTTCAGCTTGATAAACTGGCTAAAACAGTAGCCTTTGTGATCGTGTTTTTAACCCTCTTGACTACTTTGCTCTGACCTTAACTTGCCACACATCACTTGTCTTAATCAATATTTATTATGGGATATAATTGCCAATCAATTTATTGCTGGTAAATTGTTAGAATTAGAAAATTATTTTCGTCATAAGCTAAAGATTAATGACGGATATCTACAATTTTGTTGATATTCAAAGTGCCCTAAACGCTTCAATACTGGGTAAACGTTTGCCGGATGCACTGTATATCCATTATTCGGCAGTGACCTATCTAGCGGATGTATTACAGCAATATGAAAGCTTTGCTCGACAAATTTTTGATCACCATTGTCAGTCTGAACTCCATCAAAATTCACAATTTACGCTGATTAAATTTAATCTCAGCCAACCTAAAATTTCTTATCTGGATTACCCTGATTTTAATTTAGATCCCCATCCGGCACTGCGACAAAGTACGCAGGTCAATTTAGAGTTGAATAATTGCCAGATTCGTTATTACGGGGAAAATCCGCCGATTCTGCACCGTAAAGAAACCTTTGTTTGTGCTGATTATCCTTTGTATGAAACCTTTGCTGCGTTAACCCAGGCGGAGGAAAAACTTGGTTTATTAGCCAATTCTCGCCAGATCGGTCACCGTCAGCAGTGGGAAAAACGGCTGCAACAGTTTCGGGTCAGGATTGAAGACCATAAGTTGATTGAAATTGAGGAACCTGCCCATCCATCCCCTAAAATTGACCGTCACAAAGCCGCTATTATTCGGCGGCAGATGTCCCGTCCAGTGCGATCGCTGTTTGAGGCTAATCTTTTCCAGGAAGGGATGACCTTTTTTGACTATGGTTGTGGCCATGGGGAGGATCTTAAATTTGT
>JBJOGT010000082.1:0-2858 GCA_046048115.1 Cyanobacteriota bacterium
CACCACCATCGGATCGGTGGGAGCTAGTTCCCCTGCGGTTTTGATATGAACTTTTGCCATGGTCAACATCTTATTTTTTAAATAAGACATCCCCAACAAACAGTGGGCTTGGGCACTTTTGGGATTAATTTTTAATGCTTCCCTGAGTTCTGAAATGGCTTGGTCATATTGATGGCGGTCATAATTTTCCTGGGCGCGGCGCAAACTTTTTTCAAAGGGAGAAATGGTTTCAACCGGTTCTGGGGATGACGTCGGTTCTGTGGCAGCACTACTGGCTGGCGATCGCCTTGGCATAGCAGAAGAAATCGTTTCCCTAGGCTGAATAACGGTCGCTGGGTTAGGGGTGGGTCTGGCGCTTGCCGGGGTGACATTCCCTTTTGCCAGCAAGAAAATTAGATTATATTCACTAATCTGGGCAATTTTAGGAAAAACGGTTTTGAAATCTTGGTATAAATCTTTGCTGAGGGGGGTCAGAATTTTGCGATAAACCAATTCTAGATTCTGCTTTGCTGCCTGTAACTGTTGGGATTCAGGGCTGGTAAACGTAAGAATTTCAGCGCCGATCAAGTTGCGGGCCGTTTGACTAGCAATTAAAAGATGTTCTGTCCGAGATGCTTCCCGAGACAGAATTTCATAGGCAGGATTTACGAATTTAGAAAATAATTTTGACGCTTGGGACTGTTCTTCACTGGACGCTGCTTTCGAGGTATCCGGATGCAGGCGAAAAGCAATTTTGAGATAACTTTGCCGAATTTGTTGGGGAGTGGCATCCAACGGGCAACCCAATATGGCGTAGTAATCCACGACGTCATATTTAAACAAACCTTGTTGGATGGGAAAGATGCTCATAAAGCGGGCAAACGGCGGATTTTTAACCTATATTTGTTCATTATTCCGTATAAGCCACGGAATTTTGAGGAATTGTTAAAAACATTCATCTAAAATCTCTTAAAGACGAAAATTTTGGGCTTCAACCAATATGAGTGTCGGTCAACTGGACAGAGACTATGGTTGGGCGGTGGCATACTGTTGCAGCCAATCTTGGGATTGAGCCAGGGCATGACCCAAGGCAGTATGTATTTTGCCGTTAGTGGCCAAAATTCGTCCCGAGTTGAAATCCAAGGGGCTACCATCATAGGCGGAAAGTTTTCCCCCCGCTTCTTTTAGGATAACGACTCCAGCACTGATATCCCAGGGTTTAATGCCCCGTTCCCAATAACCATCCAGTCGGCCGCAGGCCACATCCGCTAAATCTAACGCGGCGGAACCACTGCGACGAACCCCTTGGGTCAGATGGGTCAGATGGCAGAATTCCGCATAATTATTGTCTCGGGTTTCCCGGCGATCGTAGGCAAACCCCGATACCAGCAAGCTTTTGGCGAGATCCGCGGTCTCGGAGACTTGGATAGGTTGACGATTAAGGGTTGCCCCTAATTTGGTTGCGCCCCGAAAGAGTTCATGGCGAAAAGGGTTATAGATCACACCGATCGCCGGGATGCCATTGATCAACAGAGCAATGGATACACAGGCAACGGGATACCCATGGGCAAAATTAGTCGTGCCATCCAAGGGATCGATCGCCCATTTGTAGACATTATCTTTATCTCCAGACTGTCCTGATTCTTCAGCAAGGATGGCATGATCCGGGCAATGACGTTTAAGGATTTCTAGAATCACCCCTTCCGCTTGGCGATCGGCCTCGGTGACTAAATCCCCCGCGTGACCCTTCTCTTGGATCTGCTGCACCTTCCCCCAGAGGGATTCAAGGATAGCACCGGCGGCCAACGCTGCTTCTGTGGCAATTTCTAGGTAAGTTTGTCGCTCAGATTGGGATAGATCGGGCATGACTGGGGAGGGCATCGTTAGCAAAAATATATAGTAAAGAATACCGTTCCCCAGAAGAAGAAATCAAACTTTCCTTGATCTAGGGGGCAGGCTAGGAGAGCCAATAGTACCCGAGATAAGGAGGGAAAGGCAGTGTGCGTTTACGTGCATTAATCATCATCCAAGGGCAATCCCAAACGAACCCGTCCCCCATCAAAGTAACGGCCAAATTGCAACTCGTAGACCTCATCTTCATCTTGGGTTTCCACTTCCAAATCCGACCGGGCATAACTAACACAGAGGAGGGCATAGCCTTGTTTTTGTAATTCTGGCGATAATCCCATGGCCTCGGGTTGATAAATTTCCCCGGCAAGGACTTTGACCGCACAGGTGGTACAGGCACCATTACGACAGGAAAAGGGGAGTTCATAGCCCTGTTCTTCGGCTTGGTGGAGAACATAGCGATCATCCGCAACCACGACTGTGTAATCTTTGTTTGTCTGACGGTGATGAATGAGCACGCGGTGGGAACAAGTCATTGTAGGCAGGTTTTTTAATCAGTGTTTTGGTTTCTGTCTTCGTTATTGTATAATGATTCTTTGTGACCACTTTTGGAGAGGTGGCCGAGCGGTTGAAGGCGCAGCACTGGAAATGCTGTGTAGGGGTAACTTTACCGAGGGTTCGAATCCCTCCCTCTCCGTATTCCTTGCACACTAAGGGTTCTAGCACAATTACCAAAGTGCTAGTTTCCTTGTTGAATCGTTACCGAAATCATTACCGTTACCGTTACCCATGCAAAACGGCAATGAATACTAGAAAATGACCTAATTTCTTTTATTAGAGAATAGACCATCTTTCCATGGGTTACTAACATTTTAGAGAAAAAAGATAAAATACATAAGCCAGTAAGCTAAAGGGTACCTCGATTAATCCCCAAAAACAAACCCATTAACTATAAGCTATAATAAGGGAAGAGACATGGAGAAAACAATGCTAGAACTAAAAAAACGCTACGAAAAGCTTGAAGAAAAAAA
>JBJOGT010000083.1:0-4636 GCA_046048115.1 Cyanobacteriota bacterium
AGCCTTACAGGGTTATGAGACTGACCTCACTAGAGCGAAAACCGCTATAATTAAATCCTCTGCTTTGGTTTTGGCGGCCTCTTGTTTAGCCTTTGAACTTCTGCGAACTTTGGTTTCTTGCTCTTGCCAAAAATACCATTTATGCACAAAATTCTGAATATTTTGATCGGTAAATTCATTGACAAAAACCTGTTGCCGAGGTTTATGCTCAGAGCGAAACGCCTTATAGCCCTTGGGACGCGAGGTTAGAATAAAATAGTTTTGGCGAAAATCCTGCCACTGTTTGCTAATCCAAATACTAATTTTTTCAGTATATTCAGGCTTAACTTCATCAAAACCATCAAACATCACTAACATTTGATGATTGTTTAAATGATTTTTGGCCCAATTCTGGGGTAAATCTAATTCCTGAGAAATATCTTCTTTTAGGTGTCGCTCAATTAAAGTCGGTAAATCCAAGCCTTCTGTGGTGGCAATCACTTCCTGCCATCTCCGTAAGCGTAAAAAGACGGGAATTAAATCAGGAGCATTATGTTTCGGTTGTTTCAGGGCGTAATTGTAGGCTAAATGACGTAATAAAGTGGTTTTACCCCGTCCACCAGGAGCCAGAATTAGAAGCCGTAAATTTTTCTTCTCTTTAGCCCGTCGCAATAAATCCCAAATATTATCCTCTGTATCTTTAGAGCCTTCTTCTGAGCGAAGTTCTGATTGACTCAGATCCAAATTAATAAAAATTTCTTCCAGTTCAGGAGTAGAAAATCCAAAAGTTGTATCTTCAATGCCTTCAATAACATCATAACGACAATCCGAATCTCGCAATTTGATTAAATATTTGCCGTCAGGATCGGCCGATCGCCAACGTAATGTTTCTAACTCTTTTTCTAGCCAAATAAATAAACTTAAAGCTGAACCTTTACCGTGATCTTTGCCTTTAGTTCTCGCCACTTCTAAAAAAGCTTTGCTCCAGGCTGATCCGTAGGTAAAAATGCCCGTGACGATAAAACCGACTCCCCCAGCAATGACCGTCTTAGCCGTGTCATGTTGACTAAGCCAGGTCAAGCCGCCTGTAATGCCACCGCCGATAATCGGTAAGGAAGGAGCGGAAGTTCGTAGTTGATGGGTAAGAAAAGTAGTAATTTTTCCCGTCCAAACTTGAGCCTGTTCCCTTTCCTGGCTAAAATTTTCTGCACTTGATTCTTTTTCGTCCTCAGACTGCCCTTCTGCCATAAACTGACCAAACTCCCTAAAAATTAGCCCAATTTTAGCAACCTTCTCCTGTAAAATCTATCCAAGGAGACCCTTAAGCCGAAACGTGATCCGCAAATATGGGCGGCGAGGGATTGGTTACAGTGACATTCACTGCACTACCCACCGGGAGAGACTTGTCCAAAGAGGTGCGGGGGTGGATAAACACTCAGCCGTTAGGTGGTAGTTGTGAAGCAAAGTTTAGTCCTGGTGGCAGATTGGCGGAAAAAAAGAACTACTAATTCGAGCTTGTAAAGAGTTGAGGGACTATCTACGTAACCCAAGTGCAGATACAACCCATGCTGTTCCGCCTTAAGCTGCTACCCTGTAAATCATTCTAGCATCGACAAAAAATCTGCTTCATTGATAATTTTAATCTTTAATTTTTCTGCCTTTTCTAACTTAGACCCCGCCGCTTCCCCAGCTAAAATATAATCCGTTTTTTTGCTTACCGAACTGGTTACTTTTCCCCCTACTTTTTCGATGAGGGCCTGGGCTTCCTGGCGTTTTAAATTGGGTAAGGTGCCAGTCAGAACAAATACTTTCCCTGCAAAAGGATGATTAACAGGGGGTGTTTCCACTGACTCTGTTTGGGATAAGTTAAAGCCCAGCGCTTGCATCTCGTTAATCAATTGCTGATTCGCTGGATTGCGGAACCAGTCAAACACCGATTGGGCAATTTCCACGCCGATGCCATAAACCCCGGCTAATTCCGACACTTTGGCTTGGCTTAAGCGTTCTACGGTGGGGAATTGTTGAGCCAGCAATTTGGCATTAACTTGACCCACATGGCGAATGCCTAAGCCAAATAATACCCGCGCCCAGGGTTGTTGCTTACTGGCTTCAATGGCGTTTACTAACTTTTCCGCCGATTTTTGGGCAAAACGGTCTAAGGATAATAATTGGTCAATCTGGAGAGTATAGAGATCGGCAATGGAATTAATTAATTGATTGTCCAATAGGGTAATGACTACCTTTTCCCCTAACCCTTGAATATCTAGTGCATCCCGACTGGCCCAATGAATGAGACTCCCTTGCAAAATGGCAGGGCAAGAACTGTTGATACAACGGGTGACGGCTTCTTCGGCGGGACGGACGAGGGGAGAACCACAGGCGGGACAGTGCTGGGGCATTTGAAACGGAGTTGTACCCCTAGGGCGTAATTCTGCCATCACCCGCACCACTTCAGGGATAATTTCCCCGGCTTTGCGAATAATCACCGTATCGCCGACGCGGATATCTAAGTCCCGAATGCGGTCTTGGTTATGGAGGGTGGCCCGTTGGACGGTGGTGCCTGCGAGTTGAACGGGTTCCATGATGGCCAAGGGGGTCACGGCCCCCGTTCGTCCCACATTAACCTCGATCGCCTTAACGACGGTGGGAGCTTCTTCGGCGGGATATTTCAGGGCGATCGCCCAGCGGGGAAATTTTTGGGTAAAGCCCAGGGACTCTTGTAGATCATAGTCATTGATTTTGACCACCACCCCATCGGTCAAATATTCCAACCGTTGCCGCGCTCCCTGCCAATCTTCGTAATAGTCCGCCACCCGTTGCAGATCGGGGCAGAGTTCGGCGTGGGGATTGACCAAAAAGCCAATGCGTTTGAGCAATTCCAAGGCCTGCCATTGACTTTTAATTACCGGTGTGCCATCGGGACAGTGGAGGGTATAGGCAAAAAACTGTAAACGCCGTTGGGAAACAATGCGGGCATCGAGTTGGCGTAACGTCCCGGCGGCGGCATTGCGGGGGTTAGCAAAGAGGGCTTCGCCGTTGGCTTCCCGTTCCTGGTTAATGCGGTTAAATTCCGTCAGGGGCAAAAATGCTTCGCCACGAATTTCCAAACGGGGGGGCGGATTATCTAAAGCCAGCCGCAAAGGAATCGAGTGAATAGTGCGAATATTTTGGGTAATGTCCTCTCCAGTTTGCCCATCCCCTCTGGTGACACCCCGCGTTAACAAACCCTGTTCATAGGTCAAGGAGATCGCCGATCCGTCAATTTTGAGTTCACACACATAGTCGGCACTAGCATCGGGAGCGAGCCGTTGCCACCGAGTTTGCCATTGCCGCAATTCCTGCAAATTAAAGGCATTTTCCAGGCTATAGAGGGGAATATTATGTTGAACGGAGGAGAATTCACTGGCCGGTCTTTCCCCCACCCGTTGGGTCGGACTATCGGGGCTAATTAGGTCGGGATGTTCCGCTTCTAGGGTTTGCAGTTCTCGATACAGTTGGTCGTAAACCGCGTCTTCCATGATTGGATTATCCAGCACGTAGTAGGCGTAACTGGCTTTTTGCAATTGCTCGCGGAGTTGACGGAGGCGATCGGCGATGGCGGTCATGGGGAAAGCGGAGATGGGTTTTACGTTTATTGTCCCCTGGCTAGGCAACGGCATCGGGCACTCGGCGGCGGGAAAAAATGACTTGTAAGCGGTCTAAATCCAATTCATCAAAACGATCGATGGCCCAGTTGGCCTTGCGTTGCATGAAATGATAGGGATAGGTATGGGCAATGCCCACCACGGGGACACCAGCGGTTTTAGCCGCTTCAATGCCAGCAAAGGTGTCTTCGATCGCCAGACAATGTTTGGGTAACAATTCGGCACTATCTGCCAAAATAGCGTCTCCATCCTGGGTGGAAACCCGGTAATTATTCAAATGGGCGATCGCCATTAAGTAACCATCGGGTTGGGGTTTACTGGCGGTAATATCATCCCCGGCAACGATAACTGGGAAATAAGACCTTAACCCACTCCGTTCCAGAATGTATTCCACCTCCGAACGCACCGCCCCTGTGACCAAGGCGATCGCCAAACGATGGAGTTGTAATCGGTCTAAAAAGGCTTGCAGACCGTCATAAATGGGCAGGTTTTCCAGGGCAACCAGCTTTTCGTGATATTGTTCCGCCTTGCGATCAATCAACCGTTGCAGATACGTCTCGGTGAGTCCCCGTCCCCGATGGTCAAATAAATCCACTAAACAGGCGCGATCGCTCCGCCCCAGGCAAAATTTTTGGTATTCCACGGGGGTCAGGGGGCGCAGATTTTCGCTGAGTAATAATTCATCCACCAACTGACGATGGATCGCCTCATCGTTAATCACGACACCGTTGAAATCCAGTAGCACAGCTTTTAGCATGGCTAATCCCCCCTGATGTTTGCTCAACCCATTTGCGATTGGAGATAGTTGGGTAAACCCATTTTTTCAATCAGCCCCAACTGTTGCTCCAACCAATAGGCATGGTCTTCTTCCGTATCCGCCAGAATAGTCAGCAACAACTCCCGACTTTGGTAATCCTGCTCCTGCTCACACACGGCGATCGCCGCCTTGAGGTTGCCAATTACCTCGTATTCGTAATTCAAATCAAACTGCAACATTTCAGGCACCGTTTTGC
>JBJOGT010000084.1:0-2624 GCA_046048115.1 Cyanobacteriota bacterium
TTTTTCTTCAAGCTTTTCGTAGCGTTTTTTTAGTTCTAGCATTGTTTTCTCCATGTCTCTTCCCTTATTATAGCTTATAGTTAATGGGTTTGTTTTTGGGGATTAATCGAGGTACCCTTGAATGGTAAAACGGCGATCGCCATCCTGAAAAAATCCAGAAAATCGGCGATCGCCCTAGATCACTCCAATGCGTTCACTTCTACCAAAGTAGGAAAAGGAATGGCGTCATCGGGACGGGGTTGAAATTCCAAATGCAAAACTACTCTGACCCATGTTGCTAATTTAGGGACTATATACCCCATTCCTATGTCCGATAACCTCCGCTAGTCTGACAAAAGTATTGTAAAACTATTTAACCCAAACGGTTTTAGCATTGACAAATTCTAAAATACCCATACGTCCTAGCTCTCGCCCAAAGCCTGAGCGTTTGATACCACCGAAGGGAATGCGGGGATCGGATTTGGTCATGCCGTTAATAAACACTGCCCCGGCTTCAATTTCTCGAATTAACCGTTGTTGAGCATCTGGGTTATTTGTCCAGGCACTGGCCCCTAAACCAAAGGGAATGTCATTGGCCAAGGCGATCGCCGTTTCCAAATCCGGTACAGAAAATCCAAGGGCAACGGGTCCAAAAAATTCCTGGCGATAGGCGGGGGAGGTTGGTGCAATATCGGTTAGGAGGGTTGGCGGATAATAATTGCCGGGTTGGTCTAAAACCTTGCCCCCACACCAACAGGTTGCCCCAGCGGCGAGGGTTTGCTCCACCTGATCGATAATATCTTGCAAAATGGCCGGGGTAGCTAAGGGGCCAATGTCCGTATTTTCTAAGGTAGGGTCACCAATCTGTAGAGCTTGAAATTTTTCAGTTAATTGTTCAAAAAACGTTTCTGCAATACTCTCTTGGACAATAAACCGTTTGGCAGCAATGCAGGATTGACCATTGTTTTGCATCCGGGCCGGCACAGCAACGTTTAAGGCTTCCTCGATATTTGCATCTTCCAACACAATGAAGGGATCAGATCCTCCCAATTCCAACACGGTTTTTTTAATCTGTTGGGCTGCTGCACTGGCCAAACTGGCTCCGGCGGGTTCACTCCCTGTTAAGGTGCCCGCTTGAATCCGGTCATCGGCCATTAGGGCACTGGCTTCTTTACCGCCAATTAATAAAGTTTGAAAGGCCCCTTCTGGAAAACCCGCTTGCTGGAAAATGTCGGCGATCGCCAGGGCACATTGGGGCACATTGGAAGCATGTTTGAGCAGACCCACATTCCCGGCCATCAACGCGGGGGCCGCAAAGCGAAATACTTGCCAAAAGGGAAAATTCCAGGGCATCACTGCTAAAACAACGCCTAAGGGTTGGTAGGCAATAAAACTCTGGCTGGCATCGGTGGACACCTGTTCATCGGCCAAAAATGCTTCGGCTTGATCGGCGTAAAAGCGACACACCAACGCACATTTATTGACTTCGGCGATCGCCTGTTTAATTGGCTTGCCCATTTCTAGGGTCATCAGTTGGGCAAATTCCCTTTGTCGGTCTTCTAGAATCTGGGCGGCGTTATGAAACCATTCAGACCGTTGACTAAAGGGTAAAGCACGAAAGCTGTTAAAGGTTTTGGCGGCGATGTCTAACTTGGCATCCACCTCGGCGGCAGTATGGGGCATAAAGGTTTTGACCGTTTGACCGTTGGCTGGATTGATGGTGGCAATCGCCATAATGATGACCCTCCCGATAGCAATAGTTTCAGTCTAGTCCGGCTTTTGAGATGACTACCGAAAATCCCTAGGGGTTTTGATGATTCTTAATCTGTTGAGCTTGCCATTGTTCCCATAGGTCTGGCCGCCGTTCTTGGGTGCGTTCCTGTTGTTGCTGAAACCGCCACGCGGCGATCGCCTGATGATTACCGGATAACAAAATATCGGGAACCGGTAACCCGCGAAATTCCGGTGGCCGGGTGTAATGGGGATAATCTAATAATCCTTCACTAAAACTGTCCGCGGCCAAGGACGCCTCTTTACCCACCGTTCCCGGCAGTAATCGCACCACACCATTGATGAGGGCCAACGCCGGAATTTCCCCACAGGTCAACACAAAATCTCCCAAAGAGACCTCCCGCGTCACCACGGAGCCAATCCTTTCATCCACCCCTTCATAGTGGCCACAAATCACCACCAATTGGTCATAGGTCGTTAATTCTTCAAATAATTGCTGGGTCATCGGCTCCCCCTGGGGCGTGGTTAAAATTACTTCCCGTTTCGGTAATTGGGGTAAGGATTCCAGAGCGGCAAAAATCGGTTCTGGTTTCAACACCATGCCAACCCCGCCGCCATAGGGAATATCATCTACCCGCCGATGTTTATCCTGGGTAAAATCTCTGGGGTTAATCAAATTCACCCCGGCGATCGCCTTTTGGAGAGCCTTACCCAATAAACCCGACGCAAGGGGCGATGTAAAAAAATCTGGAAACAGCGTCAAAATATCAAATTGCACAATGTTTTAGGGCGATACAATCAAAGACGTTATGGATTGGGTCTGTCAACGGTTCAACGGCTGACCATGTCAGAGAGGGAAACCCTTTCCCCTGTCCTGAGGGATGGGTAAATTAACAATAAAGTTACCCCATGGA
>JBJOGT010000085.1:0-3966 GCA_046048115.1 Cyanobacteriota bacterium
GCAGCGTACCCTAAATTTAGCAATAAATGTTGTTCAAAATCTTCATCAACCCCCAATTGTTCTTTAATTTGGGCTTGTCCCTTGGGTTTTAGTCGCCAGTAATCCAATAAAGAGATTTTTAAAGAGGGATCATGTTTAGGGGCCACTTGAAAAAGTAGTTGCCAAGCATCTTCAGGTTTTGCCGGATCTTGCAATTGAAAATAGAGATAAAATGGCTGTCGGCTTTGGGTACGCACAATGCGATCCCGCCAGGTTTGCCATTGTTGATAATTTTCTAAAACGGCATCGCTGGGATGGTTAAGGGGTTGGGGGACGGGAAGCATTAACGCCCGTTCAATTAACGAGTCGGCGATCGCCTTTTCCACAGCCTGGGTGCGATAAACCTTACTCACCACATCGGTCAATAAACACTCGCTAAAATGCCGCAATACCGAGAGGCGATCGTGAAATTGGGGTTCGTCCGCTGGTTCCGCAAAGCCCGCCGCACAAAACCAAGGCATATAGTCCACAAACTGTTGCAGACAATTTTCGTAGTCTTCCCCAATCCATTCCCAAGCGGGATACAGTTCTACCTCCGGGGAGACGGGTTGACTTTTCTTCGTGGTCCGTTTGCGAGGGGATTTAGAGGCTGTTGTCTCAGACGGTGCCAACGATATTTCTCGATATTTCCAGGCGGGGATATATTGATCTTTAAAAATTAGCCGTTTTAATGCCTGGGTAAAGTAAAACCAAAATAACAAATCCGTCCCTAATTGCACCTCACTCAACCCGTGTAACGCAATAAAATGCAAATCGTTTAACAAAGGAACGACAGCATTAACCGGTCTCATCTCAGCAGTTTTGACCTTAGTCGTTGTCACCGTGGGATAGCAATCCACTTGCCAGTATTGCCAAGCAAATTGATCGGGTAATTCTATTTCTAAATATCGGGATAATTCCAAGGACGGTAAGGGGTCATTTCCGACCGTTGGCAATAAAAAATAACAAGGTTTGATCTGATCCTGCAATGGTTGATAACCTGAGGATTTGATACCAAAATCCTGCTCTAACAGGTCAGCTAATTCGGATTTGATTAATTGCCGGGGGTGCTGAGTTTGACTTTTTAAGCGTTTTTCTTCTGTCGTTTCACCCCACAGCAAAAATTGCCCCCCTTGGACAAAATCAAACGTTGATTCGGGAACCCAAGTGCCGTGGAGAATTTTCATGGGAAAAACCTAGATTGGGGTTAATGGAGAAATATTTTTCCCATTTTAAAACGTTGAACTCCGTTGCTTAACAAACCGTTAAGGTAATTTAACGCAGTCTTTCCACTTCGCTTCTCCTCCTTCTTCCACCAAAGCGGTATTTCCTTTCGACCAAAAAGTGACTGATCCGTTACTGTACTTCGCCCCGGAGCCAGATTCGGCCTGGGTTAGGGTAACAGTGCGTTGATCGGGTAAGGTCACTTCCAGGGTTGTTGGCTGACTGCCAGGCACGGTCTTAACTACGATTTTTTCACTCGGCGAACATTGATAGGTTTGCACAGACACAGTTTGGGCTTGTACTAGAGCAGGCAGGGTTAAATTCATTAAAGCCAAACCCATTGCCCCCGTAGTTATTTGGAATGATTGAGAAATTTTCATGGTTGGCTTACTGTTTTGGCAGGTCTATTGTCAGTTTATCGCTGACGTTTTTCCCGTCGGGCTCCCTTCTAACCACTTCTAAAAATGTCTAGGTTTATTGCTATTCTAAGGATTTTCTAGATCGGTGAAAGCTGCCAAAATTTCCTCTAGGGCGATCGCCATGTGGGTCCAATGGGTGCCGCCTTGACAAAAAACGGTGTAGGGTTCCCGCAATGGCCCATCGGCAGACAATTCTGAGGTACTGCCATCAATGAAGGTTCCCCCCGCCATCACTACTTCGCTGGCATAACCGGGCATCGCCGCAGGAACAGGTTGTAAATAGGAACTGACTGGGGAGGCACTTTGGAGGGCGCGGCAAAAGGCAATTAATTTTTCGGGACTGCCCAATTGAATGGCTTGGATCACATCCCGCCGGGGGGCAAGGGGTGCAGGATTGACGGGATAACCCAACTGGTCGAATACATACGCTAGCAGGTGATTACATTTCATCGCTTCCCCCACCATTTGCGGTGCGAGGAATAGCCCTTGGTATAGCAACCGATTTTGATCAAAGGTAGCCCCTCCTTCTGAGCCAATGCCCGGCGCGGTTAACCGACAGGCGGCCATTTCTACCCATTCCGCCTTCCCCGCCAGATAGCCCCCAGCGGTAACGATGGTGCCCCCCGGATTTTTAATCAATGACCCAGCCATTAAATCCGCCCCGATCGCCGTGGGTTCGAGGGTTTCAATAAATTCCCCGTAGCAGTTATCCACAAAACAGAGGGTATGGGGATTTTGGGCTTTGACTAGGGTAATGATTTTTTCAATCTCGGCGATCGCCAAACTCGGTCGCCAACTGTAACCGCAGGAACGCTGGATCAAAACCAAGCGGGTTTCCCGGCGCACCGCCGTTTTTAGCCCCTCCCAATCCACCGATCCCCGAATTGTTAAGGGCAACTGACGATAAGAAATGTTAAAGTCAGCGAGGGAGCCTTGACAACTTCCCCTAAGTCCAATCACTTCTTCGAGGGTGTCATAGGGCGCACCCACCACCGACAGCAGTTCATCCCCCGGTCGCAAAATGCCAAACAAGGCACAGGCGATCGCGTGGGTTCCCGAAACCAACTGCACCCGTACGGCGGCGGACTCTGCCCCCATCACCTGAGCAAAAACCTGATCTAAGGTATCTCGACCCAAATCATCATGGCCGTAACCACTCACACTGGCAAAGTGCTGAACCCCCACCCGCTGTTGACGGAAAGCGTCGATTACTCTGTGCAGATTTTGCTTGACCTTTGCGTCAATTTCCGAAAAGATTGGAATTAGTTCTTCTTCTGCCTGTTTAATAACGCTTAAATACTTCATTAAAATTTTATTTAATTTTAGTTAGTCCCTAAAATTTTCCCTTAATATTTTCCTGGGTTCATTAGCATAGCACCTAACTGGTACTCTAAACTGATTTATTAAAGCTGTCCCCATTGTAATCTGCCATCCCCTAAAACCCCTAAATTTTCCTCTGAAAATCCCATACTACCGGTAAGATTCATAATTAAAATGGCGGCTTTCTCCATTGTTAATGTTAGGCATAAGCGTTTTAAATAAGTTTGACGTTTGTCAATTTCTTGCTCAATTTTTCGTTAGGTTATTGCATGACTGTTGCTCTTCCCAATGATTCCGAACCTAAGTTGACTCCTGCTTGGATCGTTATCGCATACTTTACCATCATTCACTTAGTGGCGTTGCTCGCTTTTTTACCTCAATTTTTTAATTGGCAGGCCGTGGGGGTTGCCTTCCTGCTCTATGTGATTACAGGGGGCATTGGCATCACCCTTGGGTTTCACCGTTGCATTTCCCATCGCAGTTTTACAACGCCCAAATGGTTAGAATATATTTTTGTTCTTTGTGGGACATTAGCCTGTCAGGGCGGGGTGTTTGAATGGGTTGGATTACACCGGATGCACCATAAATTTTCTGATACAGCGGCGGATCCCCATGATTCTAACAAAGGATTTTGGTGGAGCCACATGGGTTGGATGATGTTTAATATTCCGGCGCAGAATGACATTCCCCGTTTTACCAAAGATATTCAAGATGATCGTTTCTATCAATTTTGCCAAAATTTCCTTGTGCCGATCCAAGTTGTTTTAGGCTTAGTTCTTTATGCCTTGGGGGGATGGCCCTTCGTGATTTGGGGCATTTTCGTGCGCTTGGTGATGGTGTTTCACTTCACTTGGTTTGTCAATAGTGCCACCCATAAATTTGGCTACATAAGCCACGAATCCAATGACCAGTCCCGTAATTGCTGGTGGGTTGCTTTATTAACCTTTGGTGAAGGTTGGCACAATAATCATCACGCTTATCAATA
>JBJOGT010000086.1:0-4083 GCA_046048115.1 Cyanobacteriota bacterium
ACAAACGTTTTATCTTTGGGGGAACAACAACGGGTGGCCTTAGCCCGGGTGTTCGTTAATCAACCCCGCTATGCCATTTTGGATGAAGCCACCAGTGCCCTGGATGTGGACAACGAAGAAATGGTTTACCAAGCATTAGCGGATCTCGGCACTACCTACATTAGTGTGGGGCATCGTCCCAGTTTGCGACGTTATCATCGGCAATGTTTAGAAATCCAGGCAGAGGGACAATGGCAATTGGAAGCCTTATCCTCCTCTTCGCCGCAATAACTTTGGTGTCAATCCGTCAACCCTAAGCTGATGTCGCCCTTTGCCCCCCAACGCCTGCTATTGCCCTACGATTTTTCAACCATTGGCGCTCGCCGTCTTACGGAAGCCTGTCAATTTTATTCAACTCAATTTCCCTGCCCTGAAATTTTTATTCTCCACGTTCTTTCCCCCCTGCCCAGCACCGATCCCGCTGAACTTTGGCAAACCTTACCCCTCCCAACCCGCCAACTTAACGTCCGACAAGAATTTGAGCAGCGTTTTCCCGACTTAACCCAGCAACCCCACATCACATTCCAAACGGCGATCGGGGATCCCGGTCACGAAATTGTTCACGTTGCCCAAACCATGGCGATCGACCTCATTATTATGCCCTCCCACGGACGCAGGGGATTGAGTCGCTTATTACTGGGTTCCGTGGCAGAAACCGTTATTCGGGGAACCGATTGCCCGGTATTGGTGATCAAATAACTAACCGTCTCCTGGCTGACTTTTTTTCAGAGCCAGGGAAGTTCTGGCCATTATTACCGATGTCTCTGCATAACGCTTATTTAAATACTAAATACTTCAGTTCTTTAGATGGGGTCAGATGTTTTTGCATCTTGGCTGTCATTTGGCACCATTCCCCCATTCCCCAGGGTCTACCGGCGATCGCCTATCGGGGATTTTTAGGCGTTGATATGTTTTTTGTGCTGAGTGGATTTTTAATTGCGACCTTACTATTGCGAGAAAAAGAAAAGTATCAAACCATTGATCTCAAGAGATTTTATCAACGTCGTAATCTGAGAATCTTTCCTGCTTATTATGGTTTGCTGTTACTTTTTGCCCTACTGTATTTGTTGCAACTGGGTAAAAATGAAAGCAGTCAACAATATTTTCAAATCCTACCGTTTTATGCCACCTTTACGTCTAATTGGGTTAGTGAACAGGCTTATAATTTTGCTATTTTATGGTCGCTAGCTGCGGAAGAGCAATTTTATTTGATTTGGCCGGGTATCGAAAAATATTATCCGAAACGATATATTTTATGGCTTTTTATACCTGCTTTTTTTGTTAATCAATTTATGAACTTTGGCTGGTTAGATCCGGTCTTTCAAGCTCTTTTGGGAACCAGTCATTTAGAAATTCTTGATTCAACCTTTACCCCCATTTTATTGGGCATTATCCTAGCCTATACCCTACATTACCAACGGGGATTTGATCGATTTTATATTTTTCTTAAATCCTTTTGGTCACCCTTATTGGTTACTTTATTGATGGTGGCGATTATTCAAACTTCCCCTAGTGATTTATCGGGTTTTCCCCGTTTATTGATCCAACTCACTATGACGATTTTTTTAGCTACCTTGGTCATGCCAAAACCCCATTGCTTGGGACTAATCTTGCAACATCCCTGGATTGTCAGAATTGGTGTGGTAAGTTATGGCATGTATCTTTACCACATGTGGTGTATTCATATCGTGCGGGAAGGCACTGTCAAACTGGGTTGGGCGGGGGAGCGCTGGCTGGTATTACCATCAATTTTGGTAACCTATATCACAGCGGAAATCAGTTTTCGATGGCTAGAAACGCCGTTTTTAAACCGTAAACCGAGGCGATCGCCATGAGTAAATTACTGTGGAGTAACCTTGCCAATAAATTAATTTTTGCCTTTCCTCCGTTGGAAATTAAGCCCGTTTTTGACGGCTATCGGCTAACGGCTGAACCACAACGGCAACTAGCCCTGGGGTTGTTAAGGCGTAGCAAGGGGATGGAGGGTGTTACTGGGTTGGGGGCAGTTATCGTTGCTGTGGCCTTCATTTTCTCCCCTATAACTTTTCCCCTGCTCTCAATAATTTGGCCCATTCTCATCCCCGTCCCTATTTTTTTGGTAGCTTATGGCAGTTTAAAATTAATTTTTGATCCCCAATTCCGATTTGGGATCGGGACTCGGTTTGGCCTTGCCCCCGTAGAAATTATTTTTTCCCATTATCCTCTCCGGGTCGGGGAAGATGATCGCCTTGCCTTCCGACGGCAGCTAAGGGCGAATTTTTGGACACGCTGGTTTAATATTCACCAGTTTCCAGATCAGGGCCGTTTAAGCGTTAGTTTAATCTGTGGGGAACGGGTTACCTATACCCAAGGAACGGATACGATCACAGAGGTGGCAACAATCTATGAAGAGCAGATCTATTCCCGTAGTTTAATGGGTGGCGATCGCCAGGTGATAGCCTATTTTACCCTGCATATTCCCGCCCACTTACCGCCGGCCTTTGAAGGCAAACATAATCAAATTCGTTGGTTGTTAAAAATTGAAGAAAATTATCCTCAAGTTATCGCTCAACAGGTAACATATTTTACCTTTGTCGTTGCTCCCTAGACGCCTATGATTACCCTCGAACTCAATCAAGACCAATTTTTTCCTGGCCAGATGGTGCGGGGGGATTGTTATTGGCAAGCACCGGAAGAAACCCGCAGTTGCTCCGCTAAATTATCCATTGGTTGGCGCACCGAAGGACGGGGGGATGTGGAACACAACTGGTTTACCCAAACCATTACATTGGTTCCCCAAATGGCAGTGCCGTTTGAATGGGAAATTCCGTTAAACGTCCCCCTATCCTACGACGGGGAATTGATTAGAATTCTGTGGGAAGTGGTGGTGGTTTCCCAACGGGGCGATCATCATTTACCGAAGCAGTTTGCCGCCCGCATAGAAGCCATCCTGAGGAATAACGCGCCTAAGCACATCGCCATTAAACGCTTTCAGGTGGTCAGTGAATTAGCCCTAAACCAAGAATGTTAAAAAATGACTGCGATCCCTATCATCAAATTGGGCTAAAGCGAAATCCCTTTATTGCGCCCCAGCAGTTGCGGCTAGACGGCGATCGTTGGTGTGATTTTGGCTATTCCGTGGCGATTCTATCACACAGCCCTCAATTTATTCAATTGTTGGGGACAAAGGGGGCCGGTAAAACCTCCCATTTATTACATTGGCAACAGCAAACGGGGGGAGACTATTATTATCAAAAGCCTTGGGATTGGCGGTCAATTCCCCCTTTTCAATCCGATCAATGGAGCATCAAGGTAACCTATTGGGATGAAGCAAATCGTATTCCTACTCCCACATTAATATGGGCTTTAAAAGGAGCCTATCACCATCGCTTAACGGTTGTCGTTGCTAGCCATATCAATCTAGCCCCGATCGCCCGTTTCAGTGGCTACCCAATCCACACCATTCGGCTTAATTGTTTAACCCTCCCCCACTTACAACGCTGGATTAGCCAACAATTTCAGGCAGAATTCTTACCAGGGCGATCGCCTGGGCAAGAGTTAGCCCTAAAGCACATTCAACATCAATTAACCGAAGCTTTCTTAACGGAGATCATCAAACAGTCCCAGGGCTCCTGGCGGCGGACCGCGACCTTACTCCATCGCTGGTTAGCCCAACAAATTCGATCTATTAATACACTCCCCTAGCGGGGAGACAAGAATAGTTAAAAGACAGACTGTATAAGGGATATAGCCTTTAATCCTTGTTGATAATTAGCAAATTTATGGGGGGATAATCGCATGGGAGCGCAAGATTCCGGAGCAAGTAATTGGCAAGATAAAAGCCAATCAGGAGCACTCAAACCGAGATAAAAATCACTATGACGACGAAAAGAACGATGTTTTTCCTTAGTCCTGCCAATATATTTAGAAACCCCTTTAGTCTTATTAATAGCTCGACCAGCAAGAGTTGATTGAGAATAAGCGAGAGAAATAAGTAGAATAAGGGAATAGAGACGATGTCCAGAAAGTTTGGTTGATTCTAAGTTATAACCTCCCAGCTTAAAG
>JBJOGT010000087.1:0-3101 GCA_046048115.1 Cyanobacteriota bacterium
AGAAGGCAATGGCCCCATGAATGGCACCCCCAAAGAAGCCGGTTTGTTAGCAGCTTCCACCGATGTCTTTGCCCTGGATTGGGTGGTAACGGATATTTTGCAAGTTGACCCCGAAACTATTCCCACCCTCCGGGCCCAAACCCGTTTAGGGTTAACCCCCGCCCCCGAAGATCTCCACTTTCCCTTGGCCCAGCCCCGCGATCTGCTAGTGGAAAACTGGAAATTGCCCGACGGCCTCATGCCCATTGACTTTGGTTTACCCCGTGTGTTGCGTTCCACCTTTAAACATTTCTACATTCGCTTTGTCAAAGAGCCCTTACATTTGTACGCCACCAAGTCCTAGTCTAGAAATTTCGTTAAATTGACTACAAATTAATCCCTGGGTCAGCCTTAACCTAGGGATAAGACATAAAGTCAATATCACCCTCCGATTGCTAGACAGTCGCCCATTTCTTCGAGTGGCGGCTTTCTTTTTTTTGGGGTGAGAGTGTTGACGACGAAGGGGTATCCGCCGGGTTAGTTAAAATAGCTGAATGGGTTATTTTTTTTGCCAAGGCGTTAATTAACACAATGGAAAACATCGATAAAAGCAATCAAAAAATTGTTGTCGGTTTGTCAGGAGGCGTGGATAGTTCTGTGGCGGCGGCGGTTTTGCACCGTCAAGGTTATGGCGTAGTTGGAGTAACTCTGTGGTTAATGAAGGGCAAAGGGCAATGTTGCTCGGAAGGCTTGGTGGATGCGGCGTTTATCTGTGAACAGTTGGGGGTTCCCCATGAAATTGTGGATACCCGGGATTTATTCCAAAATTATATTGTGGATTATTTAGTACAAGGCTATGGTGAAGGGGTAACGCCGTTGCCCTGTTCCCAATGCAACAAGTCAGTTAAGTTTGGCCCGATGTTGAGTTATGCACGGGAAACGTTGGGGATTGATCGCATTGCCACGGGGCATTATGCCCGGATTCGTTTTGATCAAACCAGTCAACGCTATCAGTTATTGCGGGCTGTCGATCGCCAAAAGGATCAATCTTATTTTCTGTATGATTTATCCCAGGAAATTTTAGGGGCGACGTTATTTCCCCTGGGGGAACAAACCAAAACGGTAACGCGGGAATTGGCCATGGAATTTGGCTTGAAAACCGCTGAAAAACCTGATAGTCAAGATTTGTGCTTAATTGAAGCCCATGGTTCCATGCGGGATTTTTTAGATAAATACATTGCGCCCAAAGACGGAGAAATTGTGGATTTATCCGGCAAGGTGTTGGGGAATCACCAAGGCATCCACCATTACACCATCGGCCAACGCAAAGGTTTAGGCCTTGCGGCACCGGAACCGCTGTATGTGGTCAAGCTCGATCCGGTAATGAATCGGGTCATTGTGGGCGATCGCCAGAGTGCAGGTAGTTCAGACTGTCATGTCAAAAATCTTAATTGGGTCTCCATCGCCACACCGACCACACCAATCCGTTGTGAAGTGCAAGTCCGTTATCGGTCTGGGGCCGTGCCGGTCAATGTTATTCCCTGCGACGATCAGCGGTTAAAGCTTGTATTTGATGAACCCCAATTTGGCATTACCCCCGGTCAAGCCGCTGTTTTATATGATGGCGATCGGGTTTTAGGGGGGGGAATTATCGAAACGCCCAACGTTTAAGCAAAAATGCGTTTTAGGGAAAGGGTAAACCCCGGCAAAACAGACTCCCCGGATAAAGTCTCTGGATTTTGTAACAGTTCAACCCCTTGACCGGGGCGATAAATTTCAACCCGCTGATTTTGGGGATCAATTAACCAACCCAACTTTACGCCGTTATCCTTGTATTCCTGCATTTTTGTCTGGAGTTTTTTAAGGCTGTCAGTCTTGGAGCGCAATTCCACTACGAAATCGGGACAGAGGGGAATAAATCCTTCCCGTTGTTCTTGGGTTAGGGTCTCCCACCGTTCCCTCGCAACCCAAGCAGCATCGGGGGAGCGGTTGGCCCCATTAGGGAGTTCAAAACCCGTGGAGGAATCAAACGCTTCCCCTAAGGTATCGTTTGCTTCATACCAGATACCTAGCTGCACCGAAATGCTGAGATTTCGCTTGCCTGATTCGCCGCCGGTGGGGGGATTCACAATTAATACTCCTGTTGCAGTGCGTTCTAGCCTTAAATCCCGATTGGCGATCGCCAACTCAGCAAATTGCGCTGGGGTTACTTTGAGGTGGAGTTGATCGGGGAGGTTGAGGGAAACGATGGGGCTATCAAGGGCTTTTACCATGACCATTGACCTAACAAAAAGGATTCTTTCATTTTAAGGTTTGGCATACTGCGAAGCCGATCTCCTCGCCGATCGCCCCTGGACAATTTTTTTGTTCTTACTCCCATTTTCAAAGTGCGAAAAGAACCACTGGGGCTAAAATGGGCAATGTTGTTGCCTTGCGATCGCCGTGAGTGAGCCTTCTTTAAACCTGTTGATTGTTGATGAAGATCCCGTCTTTCGCCTGGGACTGGTGACGGCCTTAACGACCTTCCCGACCCTGAATGTATTTGGCGAAGTGGATCGCTTGGATAGCCTACGGCAGCAACTCGAAACGACCCTCCCCGACATTTTGGTCATCGATCCCCAATTTCCCCGCCAGTCCCGATCCGGTTGGTCATTGTTGCGACAATTACAAAACGCTTATCCCACCTTGGCGATCGCCCTATTGACGGCCAGTTTAGAATATGACCAACTGTTAGCGGCCAAAAGTGCAGGCATTGCAGCATACTTTCCCAAAGGAACGGCGATCGCCGAATTAGTGAGCGGGCTACAACGGATTCAGCAGGGCCAAACCTGTTGGCCTGACTTACAATCAGGAAAAATTGCAACCCCTTCCCTAACCCTCTGGGAAAAATCCCTGTGGCGGCTGTTTCGGGATGGTTTAGAACAAATCGAACGAAGTCTCCAGCAAGTGCAACGGGATTTACAACTTCCTAACCTTTCAGATTTTGACCGCCTGTTTTGGCAAGGACGACAACGGGAATTACAAACCGCTCGATGGCTAGTGCAGCGATTAATGCCATCCAAATTACGGCTATGGCAGCGAGCAAATCGTTTATTGACCCCGGACTCCAGCATCAATCCACC
>JBJOGT010000088.1:0-9340 GCA_046048115.1 Cyanobacteriota bacterium
CATTCTGTCGGCGGCGCGGCAATGGAGCGTGGAACGATTTATTGCCGATCACCAATTGGGGGGCTGGGTCCAGGTGGCCATGGGATCGGATCAAGGACTCAGTAAACCCGATCCTACCCTATACCAATTAGCCTGTGAAAAATTAGGGGTTAATCCTTCTCAAACCCTAATGATTGGGGATGCCCAAGGAGATATCACCATGGCGAAAACAGCCGGAGCAAAAGGGGCGATCGCCATACGTTGGCCCGGCTATCAATCCCCCATTCTCCAAGATGCGGATTTAACCATTGAGGCGATCGGACAAATCCAAGTGACTCGTTGAAATCCTCGCGTCTACATACTCCCCCGTTGTTTCCAGGGGGCTTGCCTTGGGGATGAAAGCTAATTCGCACTTTGATCTCAAGCCAGATTTTTAGAGTCTGTGTTTAACGACGGCAGAAATCTTTCAGGCAACATTATTGACAATGGTTGCAATAACACCAACTCAAAACGCCATAATGAGAATTGCTGGTTGGCGTCGTCCCCCATCGGAGAAGCAATGCTACTATCAAGAAAGATGTCGTTTTTTATACATTCTTGAAGCGACTTGGTTCGTTAAATCTTTTTAATATTACGTTTTTAACCATCCCGTGCCCCACCCTAAATCCGTCCCCGGTCTGTCTGAACTCGACAATATCCGTCGTTACAATGCCACGGCGATCGCCCAGTATTATGGCCGTAGACCCTGGCAAGTTCTCTGGCGGGCGATCGAAGTCCTGTGGTCCTTTGGCTTCTTTATTACCTGTCTCCTGTGGGACCGGTGGACACAGCAAATCGACGTTTATAAACAACAGCGGGCAGAAGACCTACGAGAACTTTTAACCCGCCTTGGCCCCACCTTTATCAAAGTTGGCCAAGCACTCTCCACCCGACCTGACCTGATCCGGCGCGACTACCTGACGGAATTAATTAAGCTTCAAGATCAATTGCCCCCCTTCGATAACGATCTTGCCTTTGAGGTGATCAAGGAACAACTCGGGATGAAAGTCGATGAAGCCTATCGAGAAATCTCCGCCTATCCCGTTGCCGCCGCCAGTCTAGGACAAGTTTATCGAGCCATGTTACACAGTGGAGAAGAGGTAGCGGTCAAAGTCCAACGACCCAACCTACGTCCTCAATTAAGTTTAGATTTATATTTAATGCGTTGGGGGGCACAGAAATTTGGGCGGTTTCTTCCCCTGAATTTGGGCCATGACTTGACATTGATTGTGGATGAATTTGGCATCAAACTTTTTGAGGAAATTGATTATATTAATGAAGGAAAAAATGCAGAAAAATTTGCAGAAAACTTCCATGGCGATCCCGATGTTAAAGTCCCAATTATTCACTGGCAATATAGTAATCAAAAAGTTTTAACCCTGGAATGGATTCAAGGGTTCAAGTTAACTGACACCGCTAAAATCCGCGCCGCTGGCATTGATCCCAACACCATCATCAAAATAGGGGTCACATCCGGCTTACGCCAACTCCTAGAGCATGGCTTTTTCCACGCTGATCCCCACCCAGGGAATTTGTTTGCCACCCTGGACGGGCGCATGGCCTACATTGATTTCGGCATGATGGATCAACTGGAAACCACCACCAAAGAGACCATTGCCAGTTCGATTGTCCAGTTAATTAATAAAGATTATTCGGCCCTAGCCGACGATTTTATTTCTCTGGGATTCCTCGCCCCTGAAACAAATATTAATCCAATTATTCCTGCCCTAGAAAGTGTCTTTGGTGGTGCTTTTGGCCAAAGTGTACGGGATTTTAATTTCAAAACCATTACTGATGATTTTTCAGAGTTAATGTACGATTATCCCTTCCGAGTTCCCGCGAAATTTGCCTTGATTATTCGCTCTTTAGTCACCCAAGAGGGTCTAGCTCTCAGCCTTGATCCGAATTTTAAAATTGTTGAAGTAGCCTATCCCTACGTGGCCCGAAGATTATTAACCGGAGAATCCCCCCAACTGCGGCGTCAATTGATTAATGTGCTGTTCAAAGATGACAAATTCCAATGGCAACGCTTAGAAAATATGCTGAGTATTGCCCGTTCCGATGAACGATTTGATCTTTTGCCCACCGCCCAATTAGGTTTACAATTTCTGTTCTCAGAAGAAGGATTATATTTGCGCCGTCAGATTTTGTTGGCACTCACCGAAGACGATCGCCTTCATACGGACGAAGTTAAACGGATTTGGGGCTTAGTGAAGGATGATTTCAAACCCCAGGAATTGGTTAACGTTGCTTGGAACGCAGTGCGAGACTTTTCCATCACTAGTGTTAGCACCCTTTTACCCCAGCAATAAGCCAGGGGGCGCGGATTTTAATGTCCCTAACCCCGCCACTGGGCGAGAAAGGCGTATACACTAATTGACGGAAATTGTTAGGAGTGAATTGTAGGCCATGTTAAATCGCCTTTACCGGAAAAACCTTGTTACCTTGCTGCTGTGTAGTTTTTGTGCTGGGCCGATACTGACTGTTGCGCCACCAAGCCTTGCCCAAACTGAACGTCAGGTTCTTACCACCCAGCAAAAACAGGATCTTGTGCAACGTTCTGAAGAAGTTATCACCCTAGCCAACCAAGGGGATTTTGCCCGCGCCCTTAGTTACCTTGCCCCAGAGGTGAAGGCCTATCTGACACCGGAAATGCTTCAACGGGTTTGGGAAACGGAATTGATTGAGCAAACGGGGGCTTTTGAATCGATCACGGGTTCAAAAATCATCGATGTCATTAATGCCGATATCGTGACTCTGACCGTTAAATTTGCCCAGCGGAGTGAAGATATCCAATTTATTTTTAACAAGTCCCAGGAATTGATTGGCATTACTTTGCCCTCAAGCCTCAGTATTGATGAAATTTCAGAAGCCTTTGTCATGAATTTAAGCAAAGGGGACTATGGGGCTTCCCGGGGCTTTCTCAATCCCCTTTTTAAGACAGAAATTTTTGCAGATAAGCTAGAAACCGAATGGCAAAATGAATTGGCAAGTTATGGCCCATTTGAAGAAGTTGTCGATGTGAAAGTGAAACCGGGGTCTACCTTTGATGCGCCGGATGTGGCGATTGTGACCATCGCATTTGAGAATGAAACCAGGGATTATTTCTTCTTTTTTGACAGTAACCGCAAAATTGTCAATATTGATTTTGTCGTCGATTAATCAAGGCAACACACTAGCTGACCTGGGCATGATAGATCCCCTAAATTATGAGCTATTCTCTCCCCAAAAATCTGATTTAGTTCACTTTGTGGCGCTCGATCAGCACTGTTTGGGGGGAATGTGGTCTTTAGCAGGTTATGAGCGGGAATGGGAAAGTCCCAATGGGTTTTTGTTAGGTTTGCGATCGCCCCTTAATCATGGCTTAATTGGCATGGGGGCCTTTTGGCAAATCCTCGAAGAAGCCCACATCACCCTGTTGGCGATCGATCCTCAATGTCGTAATCAAGGTTTGGGCAAATATTTATTAAGTTCACTATTACAGCTTGCCAGTCAACAACAATTAGAACGGGCCACCCTTGAAGTCAGACCCTCTAATCTGGTAGCCATCCGCCTTTATCAACAGTTTGGCTTTCAAGTCGCTGGTCGTCGTAAACAGTATTATCCCGATCAAGAAGATGCCCTAATCCTTTGGTTAAATCAATTACCCCACGTCTTCCCCCCACAATTGGTTCGGGAGTTTTAACAAAAGGTCGCAGAGGACAAGGCAGCCACATTATGAACCCTCTGATGAATATTCCTTTAACGCCTCTTGGACCGTCGTCAGGTTTATCTGCAATATATTTAATCGAGTTTGAGATCCATTCTCACTGTTGCTAAAGCCGTCATATTTAAGCTCGAAAGATACTATCCCTTAACGCCACTACTTGCCTCCGACGGGATAATGTAGCGTTGCATGAAAGTAAACAACACAATGATGGGGGTGATAGCAATGACCGAGGCCGCCGCAATTAAGCGCCAATCAAAATCTAAGGCACTGGCTAGCTGAGCAACGCCAAGGGGTAGGGTGTAATAGTCTGGCTCGTCTAAAACAATTAGGGGCCAGAGGAAATCACTCCAGGAACCGATAAAGACGAAAATGGCTAAGGTCACCAAGGCCGGACGGATGGCGGGCACCATGACATGCCACCAAATACCCAATTCCGTACAGCCATCAATTCTGGCGGCTTCTTCTAATTCCTTGGGAACCCCTTGTAGGGCTTGGCGCAATAGGAAAATACCAAAGGCTGATGCCAAGCTGGGAAAAATAATGCCGAGGTAACTATTCCTGAGACCAAAATTAACGGCCAAAATATACAGCGGGATCATGATTAGTTGAAAGGGGATCATCAACGTAGCCACGATCGCCGCCAGGAGGGCATCCCGCCCCGCAAAATTTAACCGGGCCAGGGGGTAAGCCGCTAAGGAACAAAAGAGTAAATTTAACCCCACCGTAATGATCGCCACCAAGACGCTATTTCCTAAGTAGCGAGCGAAGGGGTAATCCTGCCAAACCTTAACAAAATTGACCATGGTCGGCTGGCGGGGTAATAAGGTTCCCAAGTCCCCAAACACATCTTCCGTGGGGGATTTTAACGCCGTACTCAGTAGCCACACCAAGGGAAAGAGCATGGCGATCGCCACAATGGTCAAAATGAGATAAGACTGCCAGCGTTTCACAATGATTGTCCTAAACTTTAAGTGAGGGGTTTGGGTGGGGATATCAAAATCCTTTGATGACTGCCGCCAAATTTATCGCTAAATTTAATCGCCAAATTTAAAAGATACGCTACGATGAGGGCGGTTATTAGCTCACCTTGACAATCCTCTGCCCAATTAGTGCCGAGTCTTTTTCAGGAAATCGTACACTACTCTACAGTAAAGGCTCCTGCTTCAGCGTTAAACTTCTTGAGCGCTTACGGTGCGTTGTCTATGGTAATCGCCATTATTTCCCAGCCTTGCCTCATTTTTTGCATAAGGAACAACTCATGATGGATCAGTCTTCCCTGAAAATAGCCCCCCCGGCTGAACTGACTCAGATCAAAATTGAAGATGACCGCACGGGGATGAGTGTGGCAACCCTCAAACGGGCTTTCCTGGATAACCTTTTCTATTTACAAGGGATTGATCGTTCCCAAGCCTCCCTCTACGATTACTATGTCGCCCTGGCGTTCACCATCCGCGATCGCCTGTTGCATCGATTTTTAAAAACGGTGGCTACGTACAAACAGGAAAACGTCAAAGTTGTCTGCTACCTATCAGCGGAATTCTTGATGGGGCGTCATTTGGGTAATAACTTGATCAACCTCGGCCTCTACGACAAGGTAGACGAGGTGTTGAAGGGCTTTGGCTTAGACCTTGATGAAATTATTGAGCAAGAACCCGATCCCGGTTTAGGGAATGGCGGTTTGGGTCGTTTAGCGGCTTGCTTTCTCGATTCCCTGGCGTCTTTAGAAATCCCGGCAATCGGCTATGGCATTCGTTATGAATTTGGCATTTTTCACCAACGTATTCAGGACGGTTGGCAAGTCGAAGTGCCGGATAACTGGTTACGCTTTGGCAATCCCTGGGAACTACCCCGCCCCGATGAATCTGTGGAAGTGAAATTAGGGGGCCATACGGAAATCATCCACAACGAAAAAAATCAGCCCAAGGTGGTTTGGATACCGGAACGCACTATTTTGGCCATCCCCTATGATACGCCAGTTCCGGGTTACCAGACTAATACGGTTAATCCCCTGCGGTTGTGGAAAGCAGAGGCCAGCGAAGAATTTAATTTTGAGGCCTTTAACTCTGGGCTATATGACCGGGCTGTGGCCGAAAAAATGGACGCAGAAACCATTTCTAAAGTTCTTTATCCCAACGACAACACCCCCGCCGGTCGAGAATTACGCCTTGCCCAGCAATATTTCTTTGTTTCCGCTTCCCTCCAGGATTTAGTCCGTATTCACCTCCGCACCCACCCCAATTTGGATAGCTTCCATGAAAAAGCAGCGATCCAGTTGAATGACACCCACCCCGCCGTGGCGATCGCCGAAATGATGCGCCTCTTAGTAGATCGCTTTGACTATGATTGGGATAAGGCCTGGTCAATTACCCAAAAAACCTTTGCCTATACTAACCACACCCTACTGCCTGAGGCCTTGGAGCGGTGGTCTGTGGATTTATTTGCTAAATTATTGCCCCGCCACCTAGAAATTATCTACGAACTCAACCATCGCTTCTTGACCGACCTGCAAACCTGGTTCCCCGAAGATGAAAACTTGGTGCAGAGTTTGTCCTTGATTGAAGAAGGCCATGGCAAGCAAATTCGCATGGCTAATTTAGCCTGTATCGGCAGTCATGCCATTAACGGGGTTGCCGCCCTCCACACCGAACTGCTCAAAAAAGATACCCTCAAGGATTTTGCCAAGCTCTGGCCCCAAAAATTCTTCAACAAAACCAATGGGGTTACCCCCCGCCGTTGGATTCTGCTCAGTAATCCCCAACTGTCGGCGTTAATCACCGAAAAAATTGGGGATGGTTGGCTGAAGAACCTTGACGAAATGCATCAGATCGAGAAATTTATTAACGATCAGGATTTTTGTCACCGTTGGCGGGCCATTAAACAAGCCAATAAGCAAAGCTTGGCCGATTATCTGTGCAAGTACCGCAACATCGAAATCGACGTTAATTCCCTCTTTGATGTCCAGGTGAAACGCATCCATGAATACAAACGTCAACACCTAGCAGTCCTGGAAATTATTACCCTCTATAACCGCATTAAGCAAAATCCCGATGCGGCGATCGTCCCCCGTACCTTCATCTTTGGTGGCAAAGCAGCCCCGGGCTATTTCACGGCCAAGTTAATTATTAAACTCATTAACGCCGTTGGGGATGTTGTCAATAAAGATCCCGATGTGCGCGGTCGCCTCAAAGTCGTTTTCTTACCCAACTTTAATGTTTCCTTGGGACAACGCATTTATCCCGCCGCAGACTTATCGGAACAGATTTCCACTGCGGGTAAAGAAGCGTCTGGGACGGGCAACATGAAATTTGCCATGAATGGGGCGCTGACCATTGGCACCCTAGATGGGGCCAATATTGAAATCCGTGAGGAGGCAGGGGCCGAGAACTTTTTCTTGTTTGGTCTCACCGCTGAGGAAGTTTATGGACTCAAAGCCCAGGGTTACAATCCCAGCGCCTACTACGAAAGTAATGCAAACCTACGGGCTGTTATTGATCGCATTGCCCACGGTTATTTCTCCCCCGGTGATCCCGATCTGTTCCGCCCCATTGTGGACTCATTGCTCCACCATGATCCCTACATGTTATTTGCGGATTACCAAGCCTACATTGAATGTCAAGATCAAGTCAGCAAGGCCTACGAAGATCAAGATAAATGGACGCGGATGTCGATTTTGAATTCAGCGCGGATGGGGAAATTCTCTTCCGATCGCACCATTCGGGAATACTGCCAAGAAATTTGGGATGTGCCCCCAGTCAAAATTGCCCTAGAGGAGTACCATCCTGAACCCATCGGCTAGGTTGCCAATCCGTCAATCGTTTTCATCAGGGAAAATTGCTTAACCGCTACCATGACATCAGTCATCATCTGTCCGTCATTAATTGACAAGGGGCAATGGTGGCTGATTATTATTGAGGGGATTCACAGGATGCTTTGGCCATATAAAACACCGGGGATTGCGGACCATCTATTTGAGCGCTTACCGGGCATTCCATTGAGTAAACGGGAGGTAAGACTGCTCATTATTTCCGCCCTCCGCCTTCGGGAAGATTCCATTATTTGGGATATTGGGGCTGGCACTGGCACAATCCCTGTGGAATTAGGTTTGATCTGTCCGCACAGTCAAATTATGGCCGTGGAGCGGGATGAAGAGGTGGCTAGTTTAATCCGTCGCAATTGTGAGCGGTTCGGGGTCAAAAACGTCACCGTCTATGAAGGCAGTGCGCCAGATTGCTTAGGACAATTAGGTACGGCTCCTACCCACATTTGCATTGAAGGGGGACGGCCGATTAAGCAGATTTTGCAAGAAACCTGGCAACATTTGGCCCTAAATGGTCGCTTAGTGGCAACGGCTAACACCCTGGAAACCCTTTATGCCATTTCCGAAAGTTTGTCTGAGTTACAAGTCCGTAACATTGAAGTGGTTCAGGCGGGGGTAAACCGGCTAGAAAAACGAGGCTTACAGCAAATTTTTGCAGCGGTGGATCCCACATTTATTTTGAGTGGGGAAAAGTTGTCTTGAGGAGAGGGCGTTGATTAGACCCGAAGCCCTGGGGAAGCTTCCCGCCCATCAAAGTTTCGACGCTAGCTTCTGTTCTACAATGAAAGATAAGAAAAGGTTAACAACCTAGGTTTCTGGGTTAGTATTTCACTGAATTTTGGTCTTTTTGCTCATTGCCATGCCTACTCAACGAATTATTAGTGCGATTATCGGCATTGTTTTGGCCGTTTCCCTCTTGATTTTGGGCGGCTGGTATTTTAGTGCGGCGATCGCCCTAGTGATTTATTTGGGTCTACGGGAATATTTTCAATTAGTGCGGGCCAAGGGCATTGCCCCAGCGGCCAAAACCACCATGGTCTTATCCCTGCTGCTCCTCCTCTGTGCCACCGCCACCCCCGGCCTAACCGATGCATTTTTTCCCCTAACGGGAGCTTTAATCTGTTTTTATTTGCTCTTTCAGCCCAAAATGGCCACGATCGCCGACATTTCGACCTCATTATTGGGGCTTTTTTATGGCGGTTATTTACCAAGCTATTGGGTGCGTTTACGGCTAGGGGATCATTCCCTCACCCCCCAACTGGCTAACAGCTTAAACCTCCCCTTCAATGGCTTTTGGCCTAACTCCTGGCTCCATCCCGAAGCCTTTCCGGCGGGTTTGCTGATCACCGTATTGGCCTTTGCCTGCATTTGGGCAGCGGACATCGGTGCATACATCATGGGCAAATGGTTAGGGCGGACTCGTCTCTCGGATATTAGCCCCAAAAAAACCGTGGAAGGATCATTCTGGGGGGTGTTAGGGAGTATTTTAGTTGGCGTGTTGGGGGCCTGGTATCTGCATTGGCCCTATTGGGAAATTACAGGGGCATTATTAGGACTATTGATCGGAGTAGTCAGCTTACTGGGAGATTTAACCGAGTCGATGATGAAACGGGACGCGGGGGTCAAAGATTCCGGACAATTGATTCCCGGTCATGGTGGAATTTTAGACAGAACTGATAGTTATGTGTTTACTGCGCCGTTAGTCTATTATTTTGTTGCCCTGTTATTACCCGTTTTACAAGGTCTTCACACCCATTAATGATCATCTTAATGATGATCATGATCATCATGATCAT